>CAJXIK010000006.1 GCA_913054445.1 uncultured Bermanella sp. | reverse complement strand
TTGAGGATGCCTTAAACATCGCTACATGGATGCAGCTTATTAGAGCAATGCAGGATGCAATTGCCGATGGATGTTTAAGGCAAGCCCTGTAACTTCACACATAAAAATCAGGCACAAAAAAACCGCTACATGAGCGGTTTTTTTAGAATAAATGGCGGTGAGGGAGGGATTCGAACCCTCGAAACCTTGCGGTTTACACGCTTTCCAGGCGTGCTCCTTCGGCCACTCGGACACCTCACCTAACACTTCTGCCAAGGCGTTCACCTCAACAAGGCCGCGTATTTTACTTATCGATCTAACAAATGCAAGTAAATAGTTGATTTATAAGCACTAAATCCAATCTTTAACGAACGGCTCCAATTCCACAGGGGCGACTCTTGCTGGGATTTGTGGCGTGCCTATATATAAGAAGGCAACGATGGAACCGGCGGCGCTCACATCGAACGCTGCCCGGACCTCTTTGGCCTGCACCATGTCCCCCGTCCGCCAGATGGAGGCGTAGCCCAGTGCGCTGATGGCTATTTGCATATTTTGCACCGCTGCGCCCACCGCCAATACCTGGTCGATTAATGGAATCTTGCTGTTTAGCTGGGGTTCACACACCGCTACTAACATCAGTGGCGCGCGCAGCGGCATGTTACGGCATTTATCTACCTTGGCCTGGGCACAGTCACCCGCAGCCTCGGCCGCTTGGGCAAAGACTTCCCCCAATTTATGCCGCGCCGCGCCCTGCACCACCGAAAAACGCCATGGCTTAAGACGCCCATGATCCGGCCCACGCAACCCACAGCGTAATATTTGCGCTAGCTCGTCGGCGTTGGGGGCTGGCCCCGTTAATTTAGCGCACGATGCCCTCGTTTGCAGTAGTTCTATGGTTGAATTCAAATCCTGGGTTTCCAACATAACTGGCCTTAATCACTCTTTTTATTGATATTTCCTCGGCTGTCATCATCAGCCTTGCACATACGCATCACAGTGTATTAAATACGCGCACCAATTATGCCATTTTACAAACAAGAAACACCGTAGCAATTGATGAATACCCCCATTAAAGACCCTCAGCCCAGCACACTGTATGAATTTTATTCACGCAGCGTTGGTTTTATGGTCGGCGCCATAATGCTGGCCATCGCTCATCATCAAGGTATTTGGAGCTTTCACCACACCGAGCTTGTGTTAATCGCGCTTGCATACCCTTTCTTGGCGCTCTTCGCCGCGAAGAAAACACCACCTAGGCTGCACCACCTAACGCGCGCAGGGCTCATCGCCATAGATGCCTGCCTAATGGGCATACTCATGGCGTACATGGAGTTTGCGGTCGTTCCCTGCATTTTCTTTGGCATCATCATCAATACTTCGGCGGTTATATTAGGGCGTGCCGATGTGTGGCTGGCCAGCCTCATCAGCATGGCACTAGGCGCGTATGTGGGCACCCTCATCTTTGGCTTTCACGTCACACTTCAGGCACCCCTCATCATCGATATTTGCGTGGCCAGCGGGGTGGCCATCTACCTGGCGGTAGCCGGTTATTTTTCGGGCAAGCAAACCACATTATTAGAGCAGCTGCACCAAGATATTAAACAGCAAGAACAAAAACACAAACACTTGGCCAACCAGGTCTCCAAATACATCTCGCCGCAAATACTCGAGTCCATTCTCGCAGGCAAGCAGGATGTTAAACTGCAAACCCAGCGCAAAAAACTGGTGGTTTTCTTCTCCGACATCAAGGGTTTCACCGCCTTATCCGAGCAGATTGAATCCGAGGTGCTAACCGACCTATTAAATAACTACCTGACGGAGATGACCAACATCGCCCTCAAGTATGGAGGCACCATAGATAAGTACATAGGCGACAGCATCATGGTGTTTTTTGGTGACCCTAAGACCCAGGGTGCCAAGCAAGACACCCTCGCCTGCGTCGCCATGGCCATCGAGATGCGCAAACACATGAAGGTACTGCGCCAAAAATGGCGTGGCCAAGGGATGAAGAACCCCCTAGAGATTCGCATGGGCATCAACACCGGCTATTGCACGGTGGGCAACTTCGGCACCGAATCGCGCATGGATTACACGATCATAGGCAAAGAAGTGAACATGGCCAGCCGCCTCGAAAGCGCCGCCGACTCCAATGAGATACTGCTCAGCTACGAGTCCTACGCACTCATTCAAGACAAGATAATCTGTCGCGAGAAGGGCCGCATCAGCGCCAAGGGCTTCTCACGTCCGGTGCCCGTCTACCAGGTGGTAGACTTCAGGCATAACCTAGCCGCCAAGAGCACCTTCGTGGAACACGAGCTGCCCGGTTTTTCCATGTATATGGACACCAATAGCATCAACAACTACGACCGCGAAAAAATTGCCCATGCCCTAGAGCTCGCGGCTGGCAAGATGAAACATCACAACAAGATGCAGAGTTAAACTTGCAGCCTCCCAGCAAGACAGGGGCCAGCCAGCCATTTATCGTGGGCATCATGGTCATCTTGGCCCTCTGGCTCGCCGCCCTGCTGATCTTCGCCAGCTGGTTTCAGGGGCGCTACATTCAGGCATACACTCAGCAAACCCCGCAGTTTTTGCAGGCCAGCTTCAGCGACCATTGGTTTCGCCAATTAAGCCCGCTACTGCCCCCTAAGTCGGGCGGTTCACGGGTGATACAACTGTGGCAACCAGACTGCCTATGTAACCGCTTTGCCCGTCGCCATGCCTTAAGCGCCATGACGGTCGCCAAAGCGTTAAACATAGAGCACATAACCCTAATTCCACGCAGCGCCGCACACCTGCAGGCATCCCTACAGAGCCTCAACCCAGATACGCGCATCCTCATCCTAGACCACCAGCAACTGCCCCACTGGCCTGCCAGCCCCACCTTGCTCATCGAAGACCCACTGGCCAGGCTCGTTTACTTTGGGCCGCTGGGCTTCGGGGCGTTTTGCAGCCAATCTAGCAGCAGCATCATAGATAGCCAGCTTAATAAGCTGCAAGGCACACCGCCTAGGCCCTTCTTTAATGTGATTGGTAAGGGTTGCTTCTGCCCTTGGCAATAACCCGCAAGCGCAACATTCTGCCCTGCCCGACTCGGGAATTGAGCTAACCTTTAAGTAGCAATGTAAATCCCAGAGACGATACGGGCATCATGCAACAATCGAATTACCAAAGTCTGGTGCGAATTGGCCGCAGCCTCATTAGCGAGCGCAATATCACTCGCCTTTGCGAGCTTATCCTAGACGAGGCCCAGAAGCTTACCGGGGCCGATGGTGGCAGCCTTTACCTAGCCAACACGCAACCCGCCAGCAAGCTCAACTTTTCTATCGTACACAGTCACAGCCTTAACTTTCGCCTGCTCGCCGAGCCGGGCGAATCGGTGTTTCCGGCCATCCCCCTCTACGCAAAAAATGGCGACATCAATCAAAACCACGTGGCGGCCTTTACCGCCCACGCCAAGACTCTCGTCAACATCGAAGATGCCTACGACGACACTCAGTTTGATTTCTCTGGGGCCAAGCGCTTCGACAAGGAAAACAACTACCGCACAAAATCCATCTTGGCGGTGCCACTGCTTAACGACATGAACCAGTTAATAGGTTTGTTGCAGCTCATTAACGCCCTCGACGAGAACACAGGTGAAATTTGCAAGTTTGATGAAAAGGTCGAACCCCTCGTCACCTCGTTGGCCTCATTTGCCGCGGTGGCCATCGAAAACCGCACCGTCAGTGACAGCCAAAAAGCGCTGCTGACAGAGCTAGCCGCCACCAGCGACACCCAAGAGATCATCGAACGCATCCTCAGCGAAGCCAAGAGCCTCACCCACAGCGAGGGCGGCACCCTATATTTAATGGAGAACGAAGATCAGGCCAAACCAGAATTAAAATTCGAGATCATCAACAACGACATCCTCGACATACACATGGGGGGTAAGACCGGCAGCCCCATTCCCTTCCCGGGCATCCCCTTAGTAGAGGACGATGGCACGCTAAATGAGCACAATGTGGCGGCCTACAGCGCCAACAGCAAGGAGGTAGTCAATATTCCCGATGTATATTTGTCGAAGGACTTTGATTTTTCTGGCGCGCGCACGTTTGATAAACAAATGAAATACCGCACCAAGAGCGTATTAACCCTGCCCCTGCTCAACCACCAGCAGGACGTGATTGGGGTGTTGCAGCTGATTAATTCTCGGCACCCAGACACCGGCCATGTGATTCCCTTCTCCGAACGCTACATTCCCCTGCTTAAGGGGCTGGCGCTGTACGCCGCCATCGCCTTAAACAACCAAATTTTAGTGCAAAACCTTAAGAATTTATTGGATGCCTTTATTCGCGCCATTGCCAAGGCCATCGATGCCAAGAGCCCTCATACCAGTGGCCATTGCCAGCGGGTGCCAGTCATCATGGAGATGATCGCCCAAGCCTGCTGCGAGGATGACGAGGTGTTCGCCGATTTTGGGCTAGATGATGACGGCTGGTACGAACTCAGGGTCAGCGCTTGGATGCATGACTGTGGCAAGCTGGCGACACCCGATACGGTGCTCAATAAGTCCACTAAGCTGCACAAGATGCTAGATGGCCTGACCACAGTAGAAGCAAGATTCGCCACCCTCAAACAAACCAAGAAAGTCGAATACCTGAGCGCCATGGTGGCCGAGCCCCAACGACAAGTAGAACTGCAAAGCGCATACGATGCCAGCATAGCCGAGATTGACGATGACCTAGATTTCGTTCGCAGGAGTAACAAGGGCGGCGAATTCATGCAGGAAGCGTCTAAGCTGCGCATCGCAGAAATAGCCAAACGGCAATGGATAGACGCCGACGGCGCGCTGCAACCCATGCTCGACGAGAGTGACGTCTACAACCTGTGCATTGAGCGAGGCACATTAACCACCGAAGAACGCCAGATCATCAACAACCACATGACGGTCACCATCGACATGCTGGAAGAGCTGCCCTTCCCTAAGAATTTGCGGCAAGTACCCGAATACGCAGGCGGTCACCACGAGAAGATGAACGGCACCGGCTTCCCAAGGGGGCTCACTCGGGAGCAGATGTCGATACCCGCGCGCATGATGTCCATCGCCGATATTTTCGAGGCCCTCACCGCCAAAGACCGCCCCTACAAAGACCCCATGAAAATCAGCTTGTCGTTGAATATTATGAAACGCATGGTGGAAGATGAACACATCGACGGGGAGTTATTTCAGCTGTTCGTTAAGAGCCGGGTTTGGGAAAAATACGCCAAGCAGGTATTATCGCCCGATCAGCTGGACGTGAGCGACGTCACCCCTTACTTGATCACCCCCATAGGGCAACCGGCGGCGGGCAGCGCTTAAACCCAGAACTTAGACCCAGAACTTAGACCCAGAACTTAGACCCAGAGATTAAACTAGGGCAATCGCATTAAAATCAGATTAATCTTCAATTACATTACCCCGGTAGATGCGCGTTGGGCGCGTCTTTTTCTGAGGTTCTGTGCTGCTGCCTGTCGTTTTCTGCGCGGATGTATCTGCGTATGGGTTGCGGATCGTCACGCCATCTTTTTTGTAGGTGACAGTGCCCCGGTAGACGATTTTTTTTACGCCAGATGGCAGGTCTGTGCCATCTGGCTGAGCGGCTGAGCTCGCCTGCTTTTTATTAACCAGCGCATTCTCTTGGTGGGTATAGGCCACGCCACGATAGATTAATTGGTCTCGGTCTGCATTTGATAGGCCATCGAAGAAGCGCAAGAAAGCCGCTTTTATGAGTTTGTTGCTTGATTCACCCGCCAGCTTTATTAAATTAAATTGAGAGACGGGGTCTGACAAGTTATAGCGCTGGCCGTACTCATTTCTGACAGAGTTCTCTAATTTTGTCAGTGATATGATATTGACGGTTGATAGGGTGATAGTGGCCATCCAGTCCTCCTCCTGAGGGTGTTTTTTCCATACGCTATCTACCCATTAAAACCTATATCGATGGATTATCAATGAGCTAACCGGTTTGACCACTCAAAAACGTCAATTAAAGGCGAAAACCCTCCCTATCAGAGTTCGGCTTCACCTACCCCGTGATGAAGATAATCTCAGCGCTCAGCAGCAGGCCACGCCTGCACCATCGGCCGCCTTAAATGGCATGAGAGTGCCGCAGTCAGGATAGATACCGTAGTGGGTATCCCAGCTGCCGTAAAATTCGAAGTGTTGCTTGAAGCGGGTTTGTTGCAACATACGGTAGCTATTGCCACACACGGAAAACACTTTGCCAGTTTCAATCTTGTGATGCGCATCTAGCGCAAAGAAGTGAGGGTGGTGCTCGATGCTGCCCTTGTACATGACGGCCTGGCCATAATCTTCACAGGCCCCTTCCAGTTCGGCTATTTTAAACAGGCGATAGGTGGCGCTGTAAAACGTCATGTGGCCTATTTTTTGTTCTAGCTTGGCGTTTTCTATGGTTAAGATTCTGTCCTTCACTAGCCTTGGGTCGGCAAACCCGGCCGCCTGGCTAAATGCCAGAAAATCACGCCAGTACAGCGCGCCACTGAGACACTCGCCATACAAGACCTCGTCTTGCACAAGTTCTGCTGGAATGCGTCGATCACAGTAAACATCGGAAAAGTACATTTCTCCGCCGGGCTTCAGCAGGCGATGAGCTTGCGCCAGCACAGATTGCTTGTCCTGCACGAGGTTAATGACACAATTTGACACGATCAGATCGAAAAAACCCGCCTCGAAGGGCAACTCATCTAGTTTATCTATGTCCCCCTCAATAAACTGCACGTTGGATTCTGCGAAGCCAAATATTTGCGCGTGGTAATCCTGATATTCACGGGCCACCGCCAATTGTTCGGAAGTCATATCGAGGCCCACCACTAGGCCTTCTGCCCCCACCATGCTCGATAAAGCGTAGACATCACGGCCCGCACCACAGCCGAGGTCTAATATTTTTAAGCCCGCCAATTGCTCGGGTAACACTAGGCCACAACCGTAATAACGCATCAGTACTTCATCGTGTACCTGCGACAAGATAGGCTTTAAAAATTCGGGCATGCCTTCGTCGGTGCAACAAGCGTTGGTTTGTAAATCGTCTGAACTTTGCAATACCTGCCCATAATAATCTTTTACCGATTCCAGCATGAATACGACCTGTACTAAGAGAGTTAATGTATAGAGAGTTAAATGTATAAATTAAAATTTAATATTTTTACTACGACCACTGTACCTAGAATTCGTTCTAGGGGGTAGCGACTTGGGACACTGGGTGTTTTTTAACCATGAGATTACAACTTCGAAATGCATTAAAATAAGCACATAGTTCAACCTGTGGAATCCGCCTGAACATAGTTGGATACCGTGCTTTTTTAGGTCGCCGTAGACTCATCCATGAGGGCTTTCCTCGGCATCCATGCCTCGAATACCCTAAAAAAGCACGATATCCAACGATGCTCTAAGCCAACTTAGCCGCTAAGCCTCATCATTGAGGGCATCTCTGGGCTGCACGGTTACGTTCACGCCATGAGCTTGATGGCTTTTTTCAATGCCTTTACTTCACTCGCCGTCATGCGGCTATCTGGATTCACATACAATGCACGCTCGAAGGCGAGCCTTATGGCATCGATTTCGGCTTGCAAATGGGGGTTGGCGGCCGTGGCCAGCTGGCTGAGTTCTGCTAGGCTGCTGCCTGCATGCAACTGAACACCCATTTTTTGCAGTTTCAGCCGATAGAACATCAGCAGTTTTTGCTCTTTGCTTAAGGTTTCCCGCCTAACATCCAAAAACATGAAGACCAAGCCCATGGCCACGCTTGCAAACAAGCAGGCCAGCACTAGCAGGATTAATTCACCCGCGCTGCGATCGCCAAAAAAGCGCTGCATGAGCCGTTGCTGGGCCGCCCCTTTATAGTTGAGCATCCAGTCATTCCAGTGATAGTTGAGGGCATTGAGGCGGTGACGCATGGCGTTTAACCAGGGGGAGTCGGACGAAAATCCCACGAAGTCACGCTGCACCGCCTCTTCCAGCCCTTGCTTTATGCGTTCGGGTGCCACCCACGCCGTGGGGTCGATTCTCACCCAGCCGCGCCCCGGCCACCATATTTCTGCCCAAGCATGGGCGTTGTATTGATAGACAGAGTAATAGTTGGCCAGCGGATTTTCTTCCATGCCCAGATACCCCAACACCACTCGGGCGGGCACGCCCACAGAACGCATTAAATACACGAGGCTGCCCGCGTAATGCGCACAGAAGCCTTGGCGGGAGTCGAACAAAAACTCGTCTATGGTATTGCCACTGGTGAGCTTGCCGGGGTTGAGGGTGTAAAAAAATGGCGAGCCATTAAAGTAGCCTTGTAAGGCACGGCTGAAGTCGCCGATATGGGGAAACTGGCTCTTAAGGGTCTGCGCGAATTCGCGACTGCGCGGGTTAACGCCGCTGGGCAGTTGCAGGTAATGACGCCGAGCGCGGGCCGACAAGCCACTGCGCTGCATGGCAGCAGACAGGTTAGAGCTGGCGTCATACTGCATCTGGCCATGTATGGCTTTTTTTGCCACGAGGCGGGCATCGTCGCTGACGCCGATCCCGGGCGTTGCCGAGCTGGCCACTCCTAGGGAGAACAACCACGTTTGATCGTGAGGCTGTAATAAAACCTCGTACTGGGCTGTTTTATGGTGCGCTTCCGGCTTAGCGAGGGCCGCTGGCTGCCAATCGACGTGGGGCCGATAGCGCTGCCGCCAGGTTTCCCCATCGAAATAATCCAATATGAGGGCGCGCCAGTATTGCTCTTCCATGGCCGGAACCGGCGAGTGAAAACGCACCCTAAAGGCCAATTCATCACTCTTACCCAGCTCGGCAATTTGCCCGGGGGACATGCTATCCGCAAGCCCAATCACCCCATCCTGCGTGGGTATATTTAACACCCACAACGGCCCTAGGCGGGGCAATACAAAAAACAACAAGACGGCTAAGGGCAAGGATTTTAAAAATAATGAGAGCGCCTGCCAGTGCGCATCGTTGCTGGCACCAGCATCATTCTGAGTGGGCAGCGCCTGATGAACCCTAATCTGGCTGCTGAGCACCACCAGCAAGACGCACACCCCCCACAGGTAATCCAGCGGCCCCTGCTCGAAGAGGAAATGCAGGCCGATCAACAGATAACACAAAAAAATCAAAATATGGCTGTCGGCTTGCTTGTCGACCTCCAGTGGCTTCAAGGCGCAACCCGCCACCAATAACGACACCATGCTTTCGATGCTCAGTTCTCGGCCATAGGTTAAAAAAATAGCCGTGCAACCCGCCAGCACCAGTGCGCCCTTTACGGCCCAGTGGGGGCTGGCGACCCGTCCCAGATGAATGCCAAGACGCCACAGCAGGCTACCTGCCGCCGCCAACGAGAGCCAGATGGGCAGCCTATCTAAGTGCATATGTAAGGTCAGTATTAGGCTCACTGCCAAATAGCCTAGGGCGTGGCTGTGTAGGCTAGTGGCCTTCATAGCCGACCCACTTGGGATTTAACCGCTAGGCCGTGCAGGGCCAAGGCGCGCAGACAAGCCTGCCGCTGCGAGTCGCCACGGCCCAGCGCGATCTTTAAGCCGGGCAACACTAAACCGTATTCACGATTTTCTTCATGGGAGCGCACCACCCAGCCACATAAAATTTGCAGACGCTGCTCGTTTGTATAACCGGCTAAGGCCTGCCAGTCCAGCCAATGCCCCGCTGCTTGGGGCTGTTCAAACTCCTTGGTCAAGAGCTGGTTAGTCTTGGCAAATTGACGCCAAGCCACGTGTTTTAACGAGTCCCCCGCTTGATAGCGGCGAAAACCGCGAAAGTCATCCACACCACTGTGCACAAGCGGCTGGGCGGCGTCCATGGCAGCATCGCTGTGCCCCACATACTGGTAGGGTACGTAGCATGGCCTTGGGTATACTACCCCATCGAAGTCGAGCCTTATCCAAGTCCAGCAGGTGAAGAGCCCCAACGGATAGACGCTGTAGAGGGTGATTCTCGGCACCGACAGGTAACCCCTCGCGCCGCTCTTGAAATTCAGCGTTAGCGGGCGTTTGCTGCTGAGCGGCGGCAACAACTGGCTAGTGCTGCGCTCGAAACCCAACCTTAGGCCGTCTTTGCTCTTCTTTGAGCCGTGCTCGATGGCGAGGTGCAGCCGAGTCGTGTCAGCGCTGAACACCGCCTCGCCATGGCCCGCCGAAATCACTAAACCGGCCATGTTTTGATAGCTCACCACGATGCCGGTGATGAAGATGCTCAGCAGTAAAACACTAAAACTAAAGATGAGGTTATTCTGATAGTTCACCCCATTCACAAACAGTAAAGACACCAACAGCAAGAACAGCAGGCCACTTTTATTGGGAATAATATAGATGCGTTGCTGCGTCAGCTTAACGCTTCTTGCCATGGGCGAGCGCCTGTCTATCCACGCGCGGTAGCCTTGTTTGAGCCCGTGTTTGTTCACAGCACGCTGACGTCTTCGAGAATTTTTTGGCACACTCCCGCGCTCTGATCCTGCATGGCAGGTATGAGCCTATGCTCCACCACAGCCAAAAACACCGCCTGCACATCATCGGGTAACACATGTTGTCGATCATGCAGTAAGGCCCAACTCTTGGCGCTATTAAGCAACGCCAGTGCGGCCCGCGGCGATAAGCCATAACGTAGCGACGGGTGCTCGCGGGTCGCCGCCAGCAGGCGCTGAATATAATCCAACAGGGCGCGGCTGGCTTGTACCTGGCGCACCGATAACTGCAACTGCTGTAGCTCATGTAAATTAAGTAACGCCGACAGCTCTCTGGCGTGGCGATTTTTTCCCTCCAGCAGCTGGCGCTCGGCAACCGCAGCCGGATAACCCAGCTCTATGCGCATGAGAAACCGATCCAGCTGGGACTCGGGCAGAGGAAAGGTGCCCGCCTGGGACAGAGGGTTTTGCGTCGCGATCACAAAAAACGGCGACGGCAGCGGGTAGGTCTGCCCATCCACACTTATTTGCCGCTCTTCCATGGCTTCGAGCAAGGCACTCTGGGTTTTAGGGGTGGCACGGTTAATCTCATCTGCCAACACCAGCTGAGAGAAAACCGGCCCCTGATGAAAGACAAACTTCCCCGCCGCCCCTTGTAATTCTTTTTGGTAGACACTGCTGCCGAGGATATCGGCAGGTAACATGTCGCTGGTAAATTGGATGCGTTGATATTGCAACCCCAGCACATTGGCCAGTGCATGGGACAAGGTCGTCTTACCCATACCCGGCAGATCTTCGATCAGCAAGTGCCCCTGTGCCAACAGACAACTCAACGCCAGTTTTATGGGGTGTTCCTTGCCTAAAATAACCTGATTTAGGCTGTTTAAGATCGAAACTAATTTGGCATCCATATTCATGTCCATTATTTAATGTCGGGGAAAGTATAAAAAGTCTGTTTTCCCATACTGATCTTTAGCATGATAACTCGAGTGACAAATCAGGTCAGGAAAATCGTTTTTAATATCCCTAAGGCTTTCTTATCTATGGATTTTTTCAGTTTCATCGCTTGATATTTGCTTTTTTTGATAATATATTAATTTCCAGTTTATCATCTAAAGTAGCTAGAAAAGCGCGTTTTCTGTCTGCCTAAACACCTCTCTTAACGAAAGCTAACACTAGATTAGCAGGTTTCTATATGAGTAAATTTGTCTCAAAAATCAACGTCAATTCTGCGACTTATCTTGAAAACTATGCATACCATCAATCATTAGCCGCAACACTGCGTACACGTATATCCACGGTGGTGGATGGCGGTAGGGATAAAGTACTGCAACGGCAAAGGGCACGTAAAAAACTACTGCCCAGAGAGCGCATCGATTTATTAGTTGACCCCTGCACGCCTTTCTTAGAATTTTCAACATTAGCCGCTTACGATCAATACGGCGGCAGTGTGCATGGTGCAGGCATAGTAACCGGCATTGGTATTGTGCAGGATACACAGGTGGTCATAATTGCTAACGACTCCACCATAAAAGGTGGCGCATATTATCCAGAAACCGTAAAAAAGCATGTGCGCGCGCAAGAAATTGCAGAAAATTTAAAACTGCCCTGTCTTTATTTAGTCGATTGCGGCGGGGCCTATTTACCCGAATGGGACCGAGTATTCCCTGACCGCGATCACTTCGGTAATATTTTCTTTAGACAATGCAATATGTCATCTCTAGGCCTGCCGCAAATATCGGCGGTATTTGGTGTGAGCACCGCAGGGGCTGCGTATATTCCAGCGTTATCAGATGAAACCGTCATGGTGCGAGACAACGCCACCATTCATTTAGGCGGCCCCTCCATCGTGAAGGTGGCCATTAATGAAGAAGCCACCGCACAAGAATTGGGAGGCGCAGAAATGCACACCACTACTTCTGGTGTGTCCGATTATATTGCCGAGACCGAGCAAGAAGCCATCGCCCGCCTGCGCAGCATTGTCGCTGGATTCAACAGAACATCCACCAACCATCAGCGCTCCCAAGCCCCTAAAGACCCACTTTATTCTATGGACGAAATTCAAGGGGTGCTCAGTAAAGATCCGAGCCACCCTTATGATGTCCATGAGGTAATGGCACGCTTAGTCGACGACAGTGACCTGCAAGAATTCAAGCCCCAGTGGGGACTGAGTATTGTCTGTGCGACGGCGCATTTACACGGCTATCCGCTGGGGATTATCGGTAATAACGGCCCGTTAAATTCAGATGCTTCGGTGAAAGCGGCGCACTTTATTGAACTCTGTGAACAGCGCAATATTCCGTTGTTATTCTTACATAATGTGCCCGGTTTCATGGTGGGTAAAGAAGCCGAACGGGGCGGCATTGCCAAGCACAGTGCCAAACTGGTTTATGCCATGTCTTGCGCGAAAGTACCTCGTCTTTCGGTGGTCATTGGCGGCTCTTACGGTGCCGGTAACTATGGCATGTGTGGCCGTGGTTTCCGTCCCGACTTCTTATTCGCTTGGCCTAACTCGCTGGTGGCCACCATGAGCGCCGACATTGCCTGTAACGTGGTCACCGAATTAGCGCGCACCAGTGTCAATCGCAAGGCCACCCCTGAATCTTTAGCCACCCTCGAAGCAGAAACTCGAGAAATTTATGACAGGGCGAGCGGTGCTTACTATGCCACCTCTCGATTATGGGATGACGGCGTCATTGAGCCGGCGCAAACCCGCGATATTTTGGGTTTATGCCTCGCCGCAGTGGCCACTAAGCCGCCACAAGAAGGACGCTCCTACGTTTACCGCATGTAAACGTTCAATGGCAAACTCTGCCAATACGCCATGCGTATAAAAAATAAAAATAAAAATCAATCAATCTAATACGCAACTAACAAAAGAGAACCACCACATGAGCCAAGATACGACATGGGATACAAATTGGGACACCATTAAGGTCACCGTTGATGCACGCGGCGTGGCAACCTTATTACTTAATCGGCCCCATAAACACAACGCCATGAATGCCGAATTAATCGCAGAGCTCACCATAGCGGTTGACAAATTAGAAGCCGATAAAAGCGTACGCGCGGTGATATTAACCGGCGCGGGTAAATCCTTTTGTGCCGGTGGTGACCTTTCATGGATGACGGCTATGGCTGGCTATAACCGTGAAGAACGAATAAAAGACAGCGCTAAGCTCGCGGCCATGTTGCGTAAGCTTAATGCCCTATCAAAGCCTCTCATCGGAAAAATAAATGGCCAAGCCTATGGCGGCGGCATCGGCATGATATCGGTTTGTGATATTTCCATTGCAGTGGATAGTGGAAAATATTGCCTAACGGAAGTAAAACTGGGCTTGCCGCCCGCGAACATCGCGCCTTTCGTGGTGGCGAAGATGGGGCAAGCCAACGCGCGCCGCACCATGCTTAATGCTCGGCCTTTTTCTGCAACGAAAGGCAAAGAGCTGTCACTCATTGATGAGGTGGTGAGTGCCGATGAACTCGATGCCGCGGTTGAGAAAGAGCTAGGCTACCTATTGCAATGCGGCCCTAACGCGATTGCCGAATCTAAAAAATTAATTTCTTATGTGGACTCTCACGATTTATCCGTGAGCCAAACATATACGGCAAAACTATTAGCAGACGCATGGGACTCGGATGAAGGCAAGGAAGGTCTTGCATGTTTCTTCTCCAAAAAGAATCCCAGCTGGAAGAACACTAAATGAAACCCATTAAACGATTATTAATCGCTAATCGGGGGGAGATAGCCTGCCGTATCATTCGTAGCTGTAAGTTACTGGGCATCGAGTCGGTGGCGGTATTTTCCGACGCCGATAAAGACGCTCAGCATGTCATTGAGGCCGACAGAGCCGTTTACATTGGTGCATCGGTTGCCACCGCCAGCTATTTAAATGCCGAAGGCATCGTGGCGGCGGCATTAAAAATGAAAGTAGATGCCATTCACCCAGGCTATGGGTTTTTGTCTGAAAGCACCGAACTCATTCGTTTTTGCGAAGAGTGTCAAATTACGTTTGTAGGGCCATCACTCGACTCTATCGCACAGATGGGCTCAAAAATACACGCTAAGCGTATCGCGCTTGAACTCGGTATCGCCACCGTACCAGGCTATAACGGCGAATCACAAAGTGTCGAGCAATTATTGCTGGCGGCCCAGGATGTGGGCTACCCTCTGCTAATCAAGGCCAGTGCCGGTGGCGGTGGCAAGGGCATGCGCATCGTTTATAGTCACGATGAATTTAGCGGCGCGTTGACGCAGGCGAAAAAAGAGTCGTTAAATTCATTTTCTGACGATAGTGTGCTGTTGGAAAAATACATTGTTCGTTCTCGGCATATTGAAGTGCAGGTGGTGGGCGATAGCCAAGGGCATGTTTGCCACCTTTTTGATCGTGAATGTTCTATTCAGCGCAACTACCAAAAAGTCATCGAGGAGGCACCCGCAGGCAACTTGAGCGATGAAACCCGCCTAGCATTATTTGACTGTGCCGTGAAGCTGGCTAAACATTTGAATTACCAAGGCGTGGGCACCGTTGAATTCATTGTTGATGCCGACAGCCAAGAATTTTATTTTCTGGAAATGAATACGCGCCTGCAAGTGGAGCACCCCACAACCGAGCTTATCACCGGTATCGATTTGGTTGCCTTGCAAATTAAAATTGCGCAAGGAGAAGCCCTACCCTTTTCTCAAGACAGCCTCACCAGCCACGGCCATGCCATCGAAGTGCGTGTCAATGCAGAAGATCCCAGCAACAATTACGCTCCTGAAATCGGCTCGCTGCAACTTTATCGCGAGCCACAGGCAGAGGGTATAAGAGTGGATTCTGGCGTGGCGCAAGGCTCTGTGATCAGCCCCTTTTATGATTCTATGCTAGCAAAGGTCATTGCCTGGGGAGACACCCGCGGCTTAGCGAGTCAGCGATTGTTAAAGGGTTTGGCTGATTTTTCCATTGCCGGTGTTAAAACCAACCGAGAATTCTTAATGGGGTTAGTTGCCCGCCCCGAATTCCATAAGACATTGACCACAAAATATATTAACGACGCATTTCCTCAAGGTTGGCAGCCCTGGGGTGAAGACCTGCACTTAGCCATTGCGGCCGCAGCCCTCGCGGCTCAGCAGGAAAACCACGCGGACAGTTTTTTCTGCGACACCCCTTGGCAGCGTTTAAGCAACTGGCGCTTAACCACGCAAGCGGGTGTTCCAGCGGTCACTCGGCTTTATTTACAGCAGGCAGATGCGGTTACTACGGTTCAGTTAGTGGGCGGCCAGGGGCGCTACTTAGTAACCCTCCAAAATGAAAATAGTTGCTCGGAAGAGACCGCCGTAGCAAGCACAGAGGGTGACGCCCTTGAATTTGATATCACACTCAGTCTGCATGCAGAGAAAGGCCAGTGCCAAGTAGAAGTGGCTGGCAGTCGGGGCATGCTCGATGTGGTGTTCAATGACGCACAAGTAAACCTAAGCTCAGCAAAGCTTAATAGAGGTTACACTTTTATTAGCTTAGAAGAGGCACTATTAAAAGAGTCGGCCACCCAAGCCGATAATTCGAACATCATTAAAGCGCAAATGCCAGGGCTAATTACCGATGTTCTAGTAAAAGAGGGAGATGAAATACAGCAGGGAGATATTGCTCTGGCGGTGGAATCCATGAAGCTTATCAATAATGTCGCAGCGCCCTGTTCAGGTAAGGTAGCGAAGGTATTTTGTGCGGCTGGTGATAATGTAGAAAGCGGTGTATTGCTCATAGAGATCGAACCATTCACAAATTAAGGAATAATAATGACAAACCTTTATTTTAATGAAGAACATAGTATTTTACGTGATCAGATTAAAAAATTCGTAGAAAAGGAAATTGTGCCGTTTGGCGACGCTTGGGAAGAACAAGGGTATGTGCCAAGAGAGCTGTTGTTAAAAATGGGCGAGTTTGGCTTGTTTGGATTGATGCATGAAGAGAAATATGGAGGCAGTGGCCTCGACATAAGAGCCGCGACGATTCTGGCAGAAGAGCTAGGACAGTCAACCTTTGCTGGCGTGACCATCACCGCTCTGGTGCATACCAACATGGCCTCACCTCACCTGTCCTTAGCGGGTACGGCCGCCCAAAAAGAAAAATACATTCCAGACATTGTTGCCGGTAAAAAGATAACCGCCGTGTGTGTCACCGAACCCGGCGCTGGCTCTGATGTTGCAGGAATAAAAACCCGTGCGGTGAGAGATGGCAATGAATGGGTCATTAACGGCAGCAAAATATTCATTACCAACGGCGTGCATGGTGACATTTATTTTGTGGCGGCAAAAACCGACCTTGACGTGAAAAGTTCTCGTGGTACCTCCATCTTTATTGTAGAAAAAGGCACCCCAGGTTTTACCGTGGGACGTTCCTTGAAAAAGCACGGCTGGAAGTCTTCGGATACCGCAGAGCTATTTTTTGATGATGTGCGAATTCCTGCTGAAAATTTATTAGGTGAAGAGAATAAAGGCTTTTATTCCATCATGAAAAACTTCCAGCATGAACGCATTGTGCTGGGTGCCATGGGCATTAGCGAGGCACAAAAAGCCATTGATATCACCCTTGAAAATGTTAAAAACCGCAAAGCATTTGGGGGCGTGTTGTGGGACAAGGGCGTCATACGCGAGAAAATGGCCCGCGCACAATCAAAGGTGTCCATCGCGCGTAATTATGTGCACCACGTTGCTTGGTTGGATTCTCAAGGATCAGAATGCATTAAAGAAGTGTCCATGCTGAAAGCGTATGCCTGCGATGTGGCCAACGAGGTAATGTACGACTGCGTGCAATTTCATGGCGGCATGGGCTTTATGTCCGAAAGCCCCATAGAGAGATTGTATCGCGACTCGCGGGTATTGCCAGTAGGGGGCGGGGCCACAGAGGTGATGTACGAAGAGGTGGCTAAACGAATGTAAGCCATCAACTGGGCGCTTGCTATTGTGTAGCCGCCCAGTCCTATTTAATAGAAGACGTTCAATAAAGGACGTTCAATAACCTGCATTAAGGAGGGCCTAGTGACCGCCCTTCTGTCAATTCTCTGATCAATCACACTTCCCCGCCACCCCTGTTAACGTTTTTGGTAGACACTGCTGCCGAGAATATCGGCTGAGTGGCCAGCGCACGGGATACGGTCGTCTTACCCATGCTCGACGGGTCTTTGATCAGCAAGAGCCTTTGCGCCAACAGACCACTTTACGCCAGTTTTATGGTGTTTTCCTTGTCTAAAGCAAGCTATTTATTGACCGATATATGCTGATATCATCCTTAAAATATTGCCAAGTAGCCTCAATAAATATAAGCTGCTGGGCGCAAGGTATGTACCGACTGCAAAATAATGCAGCTCATACTCGAGCAATGCTCTATAAAAGAAACAAAAATAATAAAATTGAGATAAGACATGACCCCTTCTTTATTCGCACTAACCGGCTTTGCCGCTTGGACGCTGCTGCTGACGTTATTACTCTTGAACATGAGAGGCTATTACTCGTTTATGAGCGAGAATAAAGTGGCTCTGAACCAATTCTCTCCCGACGGCAACAACACTCCCGGCTTTGGTCAGCGCCTAACGCGCGCCCATTTAAACTGCCTAGAGATGCTGCCTAGCTTTGGCGTACTGGTACTGGTGGCCGCATATTCCGAGCAACTGTCCATCATGAGCGATACCGTCATGTATGTATTGTATGCCCGCATTGCACAATCCATCATCCACATGGTGTCCACTAGCCTAGTGGCCGTCTTGTTGCGGGCGACCTGCTGGGTCGTGCAGCTGGGATTACTGCTTTCCTATGCTTACCAACTATTAGCCGCCGGCCTATAGGCTGGCCATTCCTGTTGCCAGCTGGGCAACAGGAGCAGAACAATCAACCAATAAAAATACAAATAACTTGAGAGTCCTATGTTTTTCTATCAAGCGATACAACGAAATGCCATCGTCCAACCCAACACTATGGCCACATCCTTCGGTGAGCGCGAACGCACTTGGCTAGAAGTAAAAGAACGCATCGCCAAATTTGCCGGCGCACTGGCAGGCATTGGCGCGGGTAAAGGCACCCACGTTGCGCTACTGTCTTTAAACTCAGACAAATTTTTCGAATGTTTGAATGCCATTCCTTGGGCTGGCGGCACTATGGTGCCACTTAACATTCGCTGGTCAGTTAAAGAAAACCTGTACTCTATCAATGACTCAGAGAGCAGCATCTTGCTGGTAGACGATTCCTTCGTTGAGGTGGGTAAAGAGCTATTGACCCTCAGCGACAACATCAAGCAAATGATCTACATCGGTGAAGGCGAGACGCCGGCAGGCATGCTGGGTTATGAAGAATTAATCGCCAGCACTCAGGCCATCGAACCTGTGGCGGGCAGCCACGATGATCTAGCGGGTATCTTCTACACCGGCGGCACCACCGGCTTTCCAAAAGGCGTCATGCTTTCTCACAAGAACCTATGGTCCAGCTCTGTTTGCTTAATGTCGGCCATGAACATCAATGTCGAAGGCGATCGCTACCTACACGCCGCTCCTATGTTCCACCTGGCGGACATCGGCATCGGTTACGGCACCGTGATTGCCGGATTGTCGCAGGTATTCATTCCTGCCTTTGCGCCAGGCCCAGTGATTGACGTTATTCAAGAAAAGAAAGTTAACCATGTGCTATTAGTACCAACCATGGTGACCTTACTACTGGCAGACCCTGCATTGAAAGATGCCGATTTAAGCTCCCTAGAGAACATCGTTTACGGTGCCTCCCCTATGCCTGAGGGCATCTTGACCTCGGCCATGGAAAAAATGCCTTCCGTTAACTTCATTCAAGCCTACGGACAGTCAGAATTATCGCCGCTTATTTCGGTATTGCAGTCTAAGTACCACGTACTGGAAGGCCCTAATGCTGGCAAGCTGCGCTCTGCCGGTCAGCCTGGCTACTGCGTTAATGTAGAAATCCGCGACGAAGCAGGCAAGGCCGTGCCAGTAGGCGAAGTGGGTGAAATTGCTGCCATTGGACCCAACGTTATGATGGGCTACTGGAAAAACGAGAAGCAAACTACCTCTACCATCATCGATGGTTGGGTGATGACCGGTGATGCTGGCTACATGGATGAAGATGGCTTCCTCTTCCTTGTGGACCGCGTTAAAGACATGATCGTAACCGGTGGCGAGAACGTATTCTCGGCAGAAGTTGAGAATGCCTTATCCATGCACCCTAAGATTCTTGAGTCTATCGTCATCGGTATTCCTAGCGAAAAGTGGGGCGAAGCAGTACACGCCATTATTCGCCTTAACCCAGGCGAAACCATCAGCGAAGAAGAGGTGGCCGCCCACTGTAAGGAAAACATCGCCAACTACAAGGCGCCGCGCAGCATGGAAATCCGCGAAGAACCTTTCCCCATGACAGGTGCGGGTAAATACAAGAAGAATGAATTGCGCGACCCATTCTGGAAAGATAAGTCTCGCTCTATCAACTAAAAGCGTTTGGCTTAAAGCTTAACGAAAAAAGGCCCGTTACTGGTGAGTAACGGGCCTTTTTATTGGTGTGAATTTAATATTCACTGCATCACTTGATTTAACCGCCAGCT
>CAJXIK010000005.1 GCA_913054445.1 uncultured Bermanella sp. | reverse complement strand
GGCTACGGCAAGGTAACCGACCATGTTAACCGAGAGATGCGCTTAAAGCGCTTAAGTCGAGAGCAGGGGTGTGATTTGTTTGATCGCTATCAATGTATCGAGCCAAAATTTAATGAAAACTTTTTAAAACGGTTAGGGGTACCCACTAACTAACTTAATTTTATGTTGGATTAGCACAGAAATTCGTATGTATGGCAACGTGATGCCAATTTGAAATGGCAGTGAGTAGACCAGTATATACAGCCTAAAGCACTCCTTATTGAGGCTAATAGGCTAGGTCACGTTGTAATCTTTGATTTTACGATCAGTAAAAATAAATGTGCCAATATCGAAGGTGATAAGTATGTACTTATATAAAAAAGGCTGGGTTAAAGCATGATGGGATATGATACATCTATGGATGTAATTCAAGATATAATACATTGCAAAGATATTAGTGTTATTTTGAGAAATAGAACGTCACAGAAGCAATATGTAGAAAGTTATTTATTGAAAAATATAGTCCTATTAAATGGTAAGTTTTGGGGGAAGTTTTCCAACGTGCACCCTCCTTTTGGCCATAATGGCTTATCAAAAAGTAACATGATAGCCTATGCCTATAATAATTTTTCTCCGCTAGTGTGTACTATGTCTCTGCCTGAACGTATGGAGCGATACTACTCCACCGAGGCCTATTCTGAGCTTAGATTTATAGCCAATTGTAGTTATAAAAAAATATGGAGTGGGCCAAGTGGTGGATATAATTCAGCCATCCAAGAGGCAGTTGTTAGCGGCCTAAAAATGAAGGTCTTAATTGAGTCGTTAGATGGTTATGTTTATATTATGCCTCTTCACACCTTCGAAGTTTATGAAAAAGAAAAGGAGTTTGTTGCTGAAAGCGAATTTGATGGCTATCCAGAGTTATTAAGGAGTTTCGATAAAGCCACTTACCTAGGGGAAAGGCTGCAAGAACTAAAGCGCCTGTCACCACATCTTGAATATGCATCCACTGGCTATGAATTTTCTAAGCCCTATTTTTTATCTTCTTTTCTCATTACAAATAATAAAATATTAAAGAGAGACTTTACTGGAGGTGATGAATATGAACTTAATGAATATACTTGTGGGCGTGTGGAAATATGGGCTGAAGTTCAGTGATTAAGGTTAGGTATAGGTTACATATAGTGAGTCTATATTATGATAAATAACATCAGTAACGATGTTCTGGCATGTAAGAATATCAGTGTTATCTTGCGGAATCGCGAGAACGGTAGACCCTATGTTGAGAGCTATCGCTTAACCAACTTGGTTTATTGCGAGGGCCGTTTCTGGGGTAAATGTGCTAATGTACATTCCCCTCTTGGCCACGATAAGATGTCGGCCTCTGATTCCTTATCCTATGCTTATAATAATTTTTCCCCAGTGGTTTGCACCCTGTCATTAAATACGCGTATGCAACGCTATATATCAGCCAATGCCTACTCAGACATCAGTTTTGTAGCCAGTGGTCAACACTCTATGGTCTGGAGCAGTGATGATGAATCATCGGTGTCCTTGCTTCTAAAAACGGTATTGTCTGGCCTTAAAACAAAAGTTGTGATCGAGGTCAGTGACGGGTACGTATATATTCTTCCCGTTCATACTATTATTTTCTATGAAGAAAATAAATGTTTTGAATTAGAAACAGAGTTTGATGGCTTCCCAGAAAGATTAAGGGACTTTAATTCATTCGATGCTATGGCGGATCAGTTTAAAAGTTTCCTTAAAGCTAATCCGAGCATTAGCCATGTTAATTCATCCTATGATTTTAATAGTAAATTTTTCTTAACTAATTTTTTACTTAGAAATAATGAAGTAATACATAGAAGTATTTCAGATGAAGGAAATGTGGTTTCTGAAAATATAGAGTATAAATCCGTGAAGATATGGTGTGAGAGTTAGTTTCTTTAGATTATATAAAGCCACTATTAATTATGAATAATATAAGGTGCAATGTGGAGGATATAGTCGAAGATATCTTAAAGGCTAAAGACCTAGTTGTGGTGTTGGAGAATAGGGTGGGACATCACTATTTAGAATCCTATCAGCTATCTTCAGTATTGATGTTGGGGGGTAAATTCTGGGGGAAGGTTAGGCATGTGCATCCGCCTGTGGGCAATGACGATGTTTATTATTCTCAGCCACTGTCGTATGCCTACAGTAACTTCTGTGACGTGGTATGTAGTATGAGTATGGGTATGAACACCAGACGTTATAGCTCAGCGTTTAATTATTCGAGGCTGGATTTTTTATGCAAGGGAAGCTTTAAAGAAATATGGAACGATAGTGGATGTTGGGATACTTCGTACCTACAGCAGGCGGTTAGCTCCGGCATGAAGTTGAAAGTCATCATTAAATCTAGTAGTGACCTCTATCTTATCCTGCCCGTGCATACACTAGAAGTTTATCAAGGCATGCAGAAATTTGCCCTAGACACAGAGTTTGATGGTGTGCCAAACATACTGCTTGATTTTAATGAGATGTGTGTAGTTGACGAAAAGCTTAAAAATACTGTCAAAAATCTATGTATGGTTGACAATATAAGCACTCAATACATTAAAAATACGTCTTTTTTCTTGCTGTCCTTCGTCGTCACCAGTCACAGTGTTGAAAAGCGCTACATAGATGAACAAGGAAGAATCGTTACTCGCTCTTATCCTTATCAGTCTGTTCAAATATATTCTGAAGTAGCTACATTATTTTCATGACGCATGTCAATTACCTATGGGAAAAGTTCATAATCGAGAGTGTCTTGCTCTACGATTTATATTTGTTGGTGTGATTGTTGCGGTATCAATATCAGTCAGACATAAAAAATAGACTTAAGAATTTTTACAGCCTGCCGATTAATACAACATTAAA
Source organism: uncultured Bermanella sp. (assembly GCA_913054445.1). Taxonomy (GTDB): domain Bacteria; phylum Pseudomonadota; class Gammaproteobacteria; order Pseudomonadales; family Oceanobacteraceae; genus Bermanella. The sequence continues at coordinate 19,236 of CAJXIK010000005.1, read as the reverse complement.
AACCATAAATTAGATGAGGTAGTCATGAAAAATGAAAAAGACCCATTCTATGATAGTTTCCTAACCGAAAATAATAAGAACATAGAATTTCAATATGAAGAGGCGGATAAATACCAACAACTCAATGAGATATCTAAAAATAATTCCAATATTGTCGACTTAGAATGCGAGCAGATGGGGAACGGTCGTCACACCGCTTATTATCAGTCACTAGATGAAACGGGTATAAAGAATATAGACGAGGTGATTTCTCGTAACCCAGAATTAGTATTTGATGATGAAGTTGTATCCTTGATTGATAGTATCATTAGCGATGATATAGATAGAGAATTAAAGGCTTACCTAGGCTCAAATTATGCGATTATGTTCTATGGGAGGCGAGATGTAACGGATAAAAGCCGTGATGAAAACCCTTCTATCTGTTGGCACTGTGATGCGGCTCCCCTTAATTCGGCTATGCTAATTTGCTATTTAAATGGCGACGAAGAGCATAATTCATCGACCCTATTTATGGATGAAACCAACACTAAGGCCCTTAAGAAAGTGGGTTATGTTTATTGTCGTGTGCGTGATCGTCGTGAAAACATAGATGAACTACTAAATTATTATGACTTAGAAAATAATGAGAAAAGGCATAGCTTTAAGGCGGGAGAGTCGGTGATATTTGGTGCTGCCTCCATCATACACAGGGCACAAGTGCCGAGTGCCGGTACCACTAGGAGGTCGTTTGATCTATGTATCATACCTTCACCCATACCTTGGAAGGAAGCCATCCGCAAGGGTTATACACCCTATAATAAAGACGTACCTTATAGCGGCCAGGTGCAACGATTATTAACGGCCACCAGTGTGACGTTATCGGAGGAAAAGGATACGGTGCAGGAAGCAACAGATATTGGCGCGGTCATTCAGATCCCAAGCTCGGGGGGGGTCACCAGTAAGGAGTCCTTAAAATTTCACTTAAATAGCATCTTCAGCGATAAGAAGTACGCCAAAAATATCTATGAACGAATCATTCATATGGGGGTTAATCTTAATACCCTCACCATCAATGAGTTAATTGGTCTATTAAAGAACTCCTATAAACAAGGCTTAAAATGGGACGAACTCTTCTCCGAAATTGACCTAATCAACCTCAGTGATGTCGTTGATTATGAAAAAAAGTACCGAACCTCGATACTCAACTTCACCTTGGAGGGCAAGCCGAACCCTAGGGCGGTGATGTGGCCTATTCCGGACCACCCCAAACACCCCAGTTGTAAATTCGATATGGTGCCCTATGTTAATACTCATAAAATAATGAATAAACAGACCCCCATCGGCTCGGCAGGCTCTTGTTTTGCGGTGGAGATTTCCGAGGTGTTACAAGAGGAAAAATTCAACTATGTGATTACCGAGTTGGGTGACCTTCCTGAGAAAGAAGCTTATATCGATGGCTACGAGGTGGGCAGTGGTAAGGCCATGTACAGTGCCAATTTTGGCATATTGTTTAATACACCAAGTCTAAAGCAAATAGCCGAAAAAGCCTTTGCCGAAAAAGAGTTCACTAAATACCTTTTTCAAGGAGAGAACGGTCTGTATTCAGACCCCTACCGTGAAAATGTATTTTTCGCCAATAAAGAAAACTACCTGCGTGATTACCCCAAACATGTGGAGGCTATCAAGCAAGTATTGCTGCAAAGTGAGGTCTTCATCTTCACCGCAGGCTTAAATGAGTGCTGGCAGTTATTTGATGGTAGCGTCATATCCCGCAACCCTAAAAATGGTTTCTACCACCTGATTGAACATAGGGTCTTAACGGTGCAAGAAAACGTGGATAATATCATGGCTTTCTTTAACCTAGTAAAACGCCACAACCCTAAGTTTAAGCTCATTCTTACCCTCTCTCCAGTACCATTGCTGGCCACCGGGCGAGGCGCAACTCATCATATCCTAGAGGCCAATACCCACTCCAAGGCGGTGCTTAAGGTGGCCCTAGAGGAAGTGGTCAAACAACACCCAGATATCTATTATCTGCCCAGTTATGAGCTGGTCACAGAGTGCATGCCTAACCCATGGAAACCCGACCATAGGCACGTCACCGCAGAGACGGTATCCAAGGTGATCGCTATGTTTAAAGAAATATTTGTGGAGGGTGAATAAGAAAACGCCTCATCACCGCTAAATTTTAACCTTAATTCTAGCTAGAATTGAGGTTTTTTTATGTCTGTGTTGATGCCTATTTAATGAAGGTTAGCCTATAAAAATGCCAAAACAGATGCTCCGGTATTCTTATAGGCTAATTGTCAGCACGCTATCTTATCATTCTGGGTCGGAAGCCGAGCGGGTCATCCACGGGTCGCTGTCATAATCAAATTCCTTGAATACCACCCCTTTATAATGTTCCGCCATTTCTTTAATGGTGGCGTTGCTCTTGGACTTCCAGGTTCTAATCCAGTTGTCTAAATCCATTTGATTGCGAGTGGATAAGGCATGGGAGTAACCAATATAAAATAGGTGCCATACCGATCCCCTCATGAAATAGTAAAAGGCAGGCACCTTAGGCTTTAGGGTATTCTCCATAAACTCACTGAGTTCATTAATTTTTGACGTTAACGAATAGACGTTTGGCTTTATAGTTGAAATCTCCTTAATTAAGTAATTTCCAAGTTCCTTCATGTTATGTAGCAGTACTTCGAGTTTTTCCTGCATGATTTTAGTGTCAATTACATTTGGCTTCTCATACTGTAATTTAAGGAATTCAATTTTGAGGTTGGCATCTATATCCTGGGCCTTCATAGGCAATTCATTGCCTTCAATCCACTGCGTATGTTCCATGGCAGCGCCATTTGAACAGTTATAGAAAGTACAATAGTTACGGTAATTTCTCGCCACTATCTCTGTGGTGCGCATGGCGGTATAAAGCAAGGGTTTAGTCTTCATTAGGCTACCATCCACCGCCTTTATTTGAATCTTCGCCTCGGGCTCTACATCGGCATCGGCCATCATCAGCGGGTCGGTGGAGGTATAATACAACGAACCAGACGCATGATGATTACTGGTGTCTCTATAGCCAAAGTCTAAGCCAAAGAAGAACATCCGTCTAAAGGCCCAGTGGGCAAAAACGCCGATGGCACCATTGCTACAGGTGGGAGTCGCTTGACGTACCGAGGAGTCCTTGTCGCCAAATAACATGCTAGTAACACTTTCTGCCTTAAAGAAAACCACCTTCTTGTCGAAGCGCTTATAGAGTTTCGGTGCCAGCTGCGAAGGCCCCATCATGGGGATGGATCTAATCCAGTCAGGGTCACCTAATTCATCCAGTGACGACACGGTACACTGGTCCGACTCCAGTTCGAATTGAATGTCGGGTTTTATGCCATGCTTATATAAGCAGTGGATAGCCGTGCCACAACTAACGATGAGCGCCTTATCTTTATACTCTTTTATAAGCTCAATCTTATCGTCCAGAGAGGGTCCGGCTCCTATGATAAAAATGGGTAAATCCAGTAATTTCTCATGGTTGGGTTTAATGATAGGGATATTTAAATGTAGGTTGTGTAGGCAGTTATTGACCTGATTAATCTCATCGTCGTAATACCCCCAAGTGCTGACAAAGGCATTGGTGTCCTTATTTATTTTATCTGTCACCATGTTGTAGGTTTCTTCGTTCTTATGATTAATAAATAAGGTTGAAACCGGGTAGAGCGGACAGTGAGCGCCCAAGTACATTAACAAATAAGCCGAGGCATGGTCTTCCTCTTCAAATGGGCCAATTATGAAGTGAATGTTTCGATCAGCATAATCTAAGAAGGGCTGGCTTATGGCTTGCCAGTCAATTAAATACAAGGAGCAGGCAAATAATTCCGGGTCTTTCTCGATGATGACGCAGTTTAAGGCATCATATTTCTCAAAAAATATATCTATTTGATAGCCAGAGCCCACCCCGTTAAATATCATTAGCGGATAAAAATCAGGCACGGTATAGGCCAAGTAATTGTGCGGTTTGACGGGTGAGCTTTTAATTAGGTCATTACATCGTTGATGAAAAAACCTGGGGTGCATATAGCCGGTAAAAGGCGGGTCGATGGTCTTAAACTGTTTACCCGGGGCAAAGCTTTCCTCAAAATGTGCGATGGTCTCTTGGGCTTCGGCGATGGGCCTGCCATTGTAAATCGACTTCCCTTTATAGAGTAAATCCATCTGCTTGATATCGGTATTCAGACTAACCTTATAATTCTTTAGGGTCAGTTCAGAAAATCTCTCGTATATTTTTTTGTGGTACTTCTCAAAAAACGCCAGGTTTTTTTCTTTTAGGGCCTGTGCCTCGCGTAGTCTGCTCGTCTGTTCTTCGTCTATTTCCAAAACGTCTTCCATGGTTTGACCCTTAGATGCAGTGATTTGTGAGAACTATTACGCATTTACTGTGCCATGAAGTATCTCTGTAGAGTGCCTTTTATTTTTAATAATCTATTGAAAGTTAAACTAATTACTAACGGGTATAAAAAAAGCATTAAGTTATTCGTCATAGGGCCGCTATTTACAGTGAACAGAATTTATTGCCCAACAGAGGCGGTACTGCCGACAGGCGGTTAAAAGGAGAAGTGCTATGCCACAAATTATTAATACCAATATTGCGTCGTTAACCGCGCAACGTAACCTCAACAAGTCCCAGACGGCCAACCAACAGGCCTTGCAACGCCTGTCATCGGGTTTGCGTATCAACAGCGCCAAGGATGATGCGGCGGGTTTGGCCATATCCACCCGCTTCAACTCGCAGGTGCGGGGTTTGAATGTGGCCATTCGAAATGCCGGTGATGGTATCTCCTTGGCACAAACCGCAGAAGGTGCCTTGGGCACCATGAACGACAACTTACAGCGTATTCGAGAGCTGGCGGTACAGTCCGCCAACGCCACCAACTCAGATGTTGACCGTGGCGCACTGCAAGCGGAAGTGGATCAGCTGCTGGCCGAGGTCACTCGTACCGCAGAAGAAACCGACTTTAACGGCCGTAAACTACTAGACGGTTCTTTTAACGCCACCTTCCAAATTGGTGCCAACGCGGGCCAGACGGTGGAAGTGTCCATCTCCGAATTAACCGCAGAAAAACTCGGTGCCGGTCAGGAAGCGGGCATCTCCGCATTGGGAACCGACAGCGCTCTGGCCAATGGAGATTTGGTCATAAACGGTGAGAGTATTCGTGCCTCCTCGGCCACCGATGACAGTTTCTCCACCGCAGGTGCGGATCGTTCGGCCCGTTCTAAGGCGGCTGCCATCAATGAAAAAACCAGTTCCACCGGTGTAGCCGCCGAAATTAACGTCAACGTGGCGGCCGGTACCGCCCAAACTGCGGCGGCCACCAATGGCTCCATCACCTTAAACGGTGTCAGTATTAATGTTGCCACGGCGGGGGTAGATACCGCCGCCGATCGGGCCGCGGTTATTCAGGCCATTAACGCCGTCTCCGCGCAAACCGGTGTGAGCGCCATAGACTCGGGTACAGACGGCTCTGGCATCGCATTAACCACCGGCACCGACGGTCAGAACATCGACCTTCGTTATGATAAATTTGATGCCAACGGTAACACCTATGCCAGTGCGGTGACCTCTTCTGCCACCGGCTTGGCCGCCGGCGGCACCGGTGCCAGCAGCGGTGCGGTGGCCACCCAAGCCACCATTCAAGCATCGGGTACCATCTCAGATTATGGCAGCTTAACCTCGGCTATGAACATCGCCATCGATGGTGAAGAAGCCATCACCGTGACCCTCACCGGCAGTTTGGGCACCACAGATGACCAGGTCGTGTCTGCCTTACAAAGTTCCATCGATACCGCCATTTCCACCAATGGGTTAGACGTGGCGGTCACCGTGACCCACACCAACGGCGTCATCAGCATTACCTCAGATAGGGTGGGTGTAGGTTCTTCCTTAGTGATTTCGGGTGTCACCTCAGCCGTGGATGCCGCCGATGCCGATTTTGCCGACATTATGGGTGTGGGTACCACCTCCAACGCCTTGGGCGGCAGTTTCTCGGCTGGGGCCGCCGGTGAAGGCTTTGGCTCCATGTATTTCACTGCCACTGGCAGCAGTGGCGAGGATAACCAAAAGGCGACCTATGTGGGTTCCCGTGGTTTGGCCACCAACAGCGGCGCGGCGGTTAATACCCTGATGACCTCAGCCACCAATGTCACCTTCTCCATACAGGTGGATGGCGGCATCGCCGTGGTGGTCTCGGTTGGTTCAGAGATCGTACCGTTAGCCACTTTGGGTAATGGCCTCATCGCACAACTGGATACTTATTCGTCAAAAGTACAGACCGCCATCAATGCTCAGCTGATCGCCGACGGCCAAACTGGGCGGGTAACGGTGGGCTACGATGCGGGTTATCGCTTGACTATTCAATCTAACGAAGAAGGCAGCGACTCTGCGGTGCGGCTGTCAGCGGTGGATGCAGAGGGCCTAGGTATCGGCCTTGCCAGTAACACCGTAGGGGCTATCTCGGACAATGGCTTCGTGGGGGTCAATGGGGTGGAGAATGCCTCGGAAACCTATGAGGGCTCATTAACCCTGCGTTCCACCAACGGCGATGCCATTAATATCACCGCCGGTAGCGGCAGCCTAGAAAGCTCAGGCTTACAGAGCGGCGAATTTGCGGCGGGCCAGGCGTTTGCATCCAGTCAATCGCAATCGGTCGCAGGTGCCATCGCCACCTCGGGCAGCATGGTGGCAGAAAGAACCTCCACTGGGGGTTTAGACGATAACCTCATATCGGGCTTAGCAGCTGCCATGACCGTGGCCTTTAGCATCGAAGTGGACGGAGGCAACGTGGTGGCGGTGAGTTACACCCAAGCCACGGCCACCTCCACCGACTTCACGAGTCTCTCGAATTACCTCACTGGGCTCGAGTCACAAATCAATGCGGCCTTAACCACAGACGGCCAAAGCGGTTCGGTGCGAGTCTTCACCAACACAGACAATCAGCTGGTGATCGAGTCCAATTCTAAGGGCACCACCTCGTCCATTGAAATCTCGGCGGTGGAAACTGCCAACGACGCCTTGGAAATTACCGCACTGGGTATTACCAACAACGCCAACGCCTTTGGCAGCTCGGGTGCGGTATCCACCCAAGGGGTACTCACCTCCACCGGTGCCATCGAAGGCTCTAGCCTAGGTCAGGTATTCAGTACCGCCTTGTTAGGTGTGGCTGGAACCGTATTGGCTGAGACCCTGCGCATCAGTGTGGATGGCGGTGCAACCATAGACGCCGAGATCGCACTGGCCACCATGAGTGATGCGGTGGCCGCCTTGGCCTACGTGGAGACGGAAATCAACGAGGACCTTGCGGCGGCCGGCCAAAGTGGGCGGGTGAGCCTAGCGCTCAATACCGAAGGCTTTGTGACCATCACCTCAGACCTAGTGGGCAGTAATTCCAGCGTGGAAATCCTTGCCAATAACACCGCCACCGCGACCTTCAGTAACATGGCAGGCCTGCAAGATTACATGAAATCGGCCACGGCGGTGGATACGGTCACCATGCCTAATGGCCTCGACTCCGGCGATCTTGTGCTCAACGGGGTGGCCATAGAGACCGCCAAGGCGGCCGATGACCAGGCTTCTAACACCACGGCCCTGTCTAGCAGCAAGCAGGCCAGCGGCATAGCCACGGCGGCAGCCATCAATCGAGTAGCGGATCAAACCGGTATCAATGCCACCGTCAACACCACCAGCCTATCAGGAGGGGTGCAGGTGGCGACGACACCGGCCTCCACTGCCCAAACAGGCTCTATCTTCATCAATGGCGTGGAGACCGCCACCATCACTACCAATGGTGCCAATGGCGGGGCCGATGACCGGGCCGCTACTATCTCTGCCATCAACGCCATCTCCGGACAAACGGGTGTGGCCGCGGTGGATGACGGTAAGGGCATCACCCTCAATGCCGCCGATGGTCGTAATATCAGTGTTGTCATTAATAACAATGAAAAATCGGCGCGAGAATCTGGGGGCACCCTAGCGGCCCTAACCGGAGCGGCACTGGGTCTTAATGTGGTGGAAGCGGATATTAGTGGGGGGGCAACCTTCGCCGCCACCGCACAAACCACCTACAGTACGGTGACCCTAGATGGCCCAGGCACCATAGATGTGCAGGCCGGTGCCAATGGCGCTGCCGCCCTAGAGGAACTGGGTTTCAGAGTCGGCGAGTATGGCTCCTCCGAAGCGGGTACGCGTCTTTCCGACCTCGACATCAGCACAGTAGCTGGGGCCGAACTGGCCATCAAGGCGCTAGACAACGCCATCGGCTCGGTGGCCACTCAGCGGGCTGACTTGGGTGCCATTCAAAACCGACTAGACAGCACGGTGAACAACCTGTCGTTGACATCTATTAACCTACAAGCGGCGAACTCGCGAATTCAGGATGCGGATTTCGCGTCCGAGACTGCCGAACTGTCAAGGTCTCAGGTGCTGCAACAGGCGGGTATCTCCATCTTGGCGCAAGCCAACGCGGCACCACAGCAAGTGTTGTCATTACTCGGATAGGCTGGATAGCAGGGCCTCAGGATGAGGCCCTGGTTCTACGAAGTCATTAGAATTTAGCTTAGAAGAGGTGAAATATGAGTGAGATCAAAGCAAATATGAACAGGGTCGAAAGCCAGCCCGGTTCCATGCTAACCACTGCACCTCCTGCAAACGCTAGGGTGCAAGTTGAGAAAACAGAGGTAACGGCGGCAGAAAAAAGCGGTCAATCCTTGCCTCTGGAAAATGTGGTGAAGGTGGCAGCAGAGACGGACAGCCAGCAGGTGGAGCATGCCGTCTCCAAGCTCAATGAATATGTGCAGAACACCGCCAGGAGCCTTAACTTCCAGGTGGACGATGAGAGCGGCAAGACCGTGATTAAAGTCTACGATCGGGAGTCGGATCAACTGATCCGGCAGATTCCCAATGAGTTAGTCCTAGAGTTGGCGCGCAGACTCAACGAGGAGGAACCGTCGCTGTTATTTGAAGCTCAAGTGTAAGTGCCCGTGCTTCACCATCTTTAAACGTTAAATAGGGTGTGAGGCACGTCACGCAAGAAATGGTTTGGGTTATGCTTGTTTAGTCTAAACTCAAATTAAAGCCAACCCCATTACGGCCGTTAAAGGCAGTAATGGGGTTTTTCATGAAAGGGATTTTTAGTAGGCGCGACCCTTAAAATATAGGCACAGCAATTGCCTGACTAATTGATTGTTCAGATAAATATGCGGAGGCTCCATGGCCAGCATACAAACACTCGGCTTAGGCTCAAACGTATTAACCAGCGAGCTACTAGAAAATATTATCTCCGCCGATAGGGCCGCTTCAGAGAGCCTGATCACGGCTCGCAAAGACCTCACCGATGCCAAAATATCAGCCTTTGGCGAGGTAAATAGCAAGCTCTTTAGTTTTCAAAAAGTGGTTGCAAGCCTCTCCGACCCCGATGTTATTAGCAACACGGTATCCTCCTCAAGCGATGAAAGCATCTTAACCGTCAGCGCCGGCACAGACGGGGTGCCCGGCAGTTACACGGTGGAAGTGCAGGCGGTGGCGCAGACGCATTCCTTGGCCAGCGCCTCCTATGTCGATGCCGATGCCATCGTGAGTGTCGATGGCGGGGTGTTGGAATTTACCTTCGGCACCACCACCTATACTGGCGGCGGCGCATACGATACCTTCACCGAGAACGCCGATAAAACCGGTGCTACGGTCACCATTGGCGCAAATGCCCGCCTTTCAGATGTGCGCGATGCCATCAACAATGAAGCGGGTCTCGCGGTCACCGCCGCCATCGTGTTCGATGGTAGCGGTTATAAGTTGAGCATCGTGAGCGACGATTCTGGTTTAGATAACAGCATGGAGATCGTCGCCCGTGCCGCCACCAACGGTGCCTTGTCCAGTGATGGCCTCGAAGCCTTGGGCTTTAATACCAATCAGGCAACCGCCGCCAACATCGTGCAATCACAAAAAGCCCAAGATGCCACCCTCACCTATAACGGCCTGTTGGTGACTCGTGAGTCCAATGCCATCACCGACCTAATCACCGGCACCACCATCGACCTACAATCGGCCAGCGTGGGTAAAAATGTCACGGTGATCGTGGGGGCCGACCTAGAAGTCTTCACCGATAAAATTGATGAGTTGGTGGTGGCCTATAATGAACTGGCCGATGTGGTGGCCGAGCATACCGATTACGATGCCGCCAATAGAGAGGCGGGCCTACTCACGGGTGAAAGCACCATTCGCAGTGCCATGCTGGGGGTAAACAGTTTATTTGCCAGCTCGGTCTCGGGGATTACTGGTAAAGAGTTCGAGTCCTTTGCCGAACTGGGCATTCACCGTAGTCAAGGAAACGAGTTTAGGTTGCAGTTTGATGTGGGTACTTTTTTAGCGGCCATGAAAAAAGACCGAGAGGGGGTCATCAACATCTTTGGCATTAGCGGCGCGACTACGGACTCGCAAATTGTCTACAAGAACGATTCCGTTAATACCCAAGCCGGCCAGTACGACATCAACATAACGACCCTCGCCACCCGCGGCGAGTTTACCGGGGCTACTGTCTCGGCCTTAGATTTCTTGGCACCCGTGGTCATAAATGACGCCAACGATCAATACACTATCAATGTCGATGGCACCTCAGGCAGCTTTACTCTCGCCCAAGGCAGCTACAGCACAGGGGCATCATTGGCGGCCGAGCTGCAATCCAAAATTAATGGCACCTCGACCCTAGTGGCTAAGGGGGCCAGCGTGGCGGTGGCCTACGATGCCACCAGTAAGAGTTTTGATGTGATCTCCAATAAATATGGGGCCAGCTCAGAGGTTTCTTTTACCACGGTGGATACTAATTCGGCCAACTCTCTGGGCATCAACAAGCTGGGGGTGGGCACCTTTAACGGCACTAGCATTGCGCCGTTATCCTCTGCTTATCTGGTGGGGTTAGGGGCCAGCACGATGCCTTCGACCACCTCGGTTGCCAGCACGCTGGGTATTAATTTTAACGCCACCAATGCCACGTTCTCGCTTAAAGTCGATGGTGCGGCGGCGGTGGCGGTGACGGTAAATCAAGACGCACTGGGATCAGATTTAAACGCCGACAGCGTCTTCGGCGATCGCAAAGATACCCTGCAGGCGATTCAAAATGCCATAGATGCCACCGCCTTAAACGGCTTAGTCACCGCTTCGTTTAATAGCAATAATAAACTCTTGTTTACCACCAGTGCGGTGGGCTCGGCCAAGAGCCTCGAAATCAGTGCGGTGGGCACCACCTCTTCAGATACCTTACTGGGCTTGAGTGACAGCGACGGCGTACAAACCAATGGCCGCGATGTCGGTTTAACCCTCGCGGCCAGCGAGGCCACATTCGATTTAAGCCTAGATGGCACGGCCACGGCCACGACCATCGAGGTGGCGGCGGGAACCTATACCACAGGCAACGATGTGGCCACGGCCCTAGAGTCGGCCATTAATACCGCCCTTGCCATCGACGCTAATTTTGCTGGCAAGGTGGTGGGGGCCGCCAGCGATGTGGGCACTCGGGACATATCGAGCGACGTCAACTTTACCACCGCAAATTCTGGCTTTGTGCTGAACGTGAATGGCACCGCCACCGAAATTATTGTGAATAGTAATCTGGGCAACAATGTTACCGATGTGCAGACCGCCCTCGATGCGGCCATTGGGGCGGGCGTGGTCACTGCATCTCTGTCGGGTACGGGCTTACAGTTAACCACCGTGGCCACCGGCCATACGCAAAACATGCAAGTCACCAGCGATGGTCGCGGCGCACAAACCACCGCAGCGGCAGTGATTACCACAGGCGTCAATTTTAGTGCTGCCAACAATGCCACCTTCGATATGACGGTAGACGGTGTCACGATGAGTGTGGATGTGAACACAGATGCCAGCGCCGGGGACGGCGACGATACCCTTAGCGCCATTCAAACGGCGCTGGATCTTGCCCTCGTGGCATCCGGCCAATTTCAGGCGGGGGACGTACTGGCCAAACGCGACAGCAGCAATAAGCTAGTGCTTGCCACGGTGGCTAAGCTGGGCATCAAGACGGCGGCCACCTTTGGTTCCAGTGCCAGCGTGCAAATTGCAAATTTAGGCGGCACCACGGTGGCCAATTTAGGCTTGATCGCCGAAACCCAAACAGATGGTTACGATGCCTTTGGCATCAATAACAATGTCAAATTTGGTTACGACGTGACCGCCAATGTGGACTTCGTCAATGACGCCAGTGGTGGCGTTGGGCGATTGGAGGTCACCATAGGCGGCAACGCCACCACGCTTCAATTTAGCAATGTGAGCGCCAAGGCCATCGCCAATCTTGGGCTGCATATTCCCGATGGCACGGAAACAACCGTCACTAAGGGCACAGATGTTTCTGGCACCATTAACGGTGTGGCCGCCAAGGGCAGTGGCCAATTTTTATCCGCACAAAATGGCAATACCGCGGCCACCAATGGTTTTTATATCGCCAATCAAACCTCTTTGGCGGTGAACGGTTCTGTGACCATAGACGCCACCAATGATAAATTTACCCTAAGCTTAAATGGGGTATCGGCAGAGGTAACCGTGCCACAGAAAGCCTATACATCGGGTTCTGAATTTGCTGCGGCTATTGAGAAAGCGGTTAATGAGACTCAGGATTTCCTCGATCTTATCTACGGGGTGAAAGTAGAATATACCAGCGACCTCTCGTCCGCCCTCTTCGGAAAAATCAGTTTAATATCGGACCTAAGAGGGGCATCCTCTAAGGTAAGCATGACCACAGTGTCAGCCGCCGCTTCCACCGCCTATGGTTTTCAGGTGGGCACCGCCGAGGGTAAGTCAGGCAGTAATGTGGTGGGTGAAATAGATAAAGCCAGCGGCATTCGTGTCAAGGTATTGGGAGGTAGCACAGGGGCTAGGGGGTCCATCAATTACATTTCTGGCTTGGCCGATCAGCTCGACAATTTCTTAGATACGTATTTAAAGACAGGCACGGGTACCTTAAATCTAAAGGTGGGCAGCTTAAAGAGTGACTTACTGGATATTGCCGAAGATCAACTGTCTTTAGATAATAGGATGATCGCGCAAGAAGAGTTATTGCGCGCCAAGTTTCTCGCCGCCGACAACATCATTGCCAGTATTAAAACTATGGAAACGTTTTTAACTCAGCAGTTCGCCGCCTTCACCGCTGTCAATAAATCATAATAAATCTGCATGAATCGGCCACGGGGTGGCCTCGTACGCGCTAAAACGCTTACTTCTTAATTCGCAACCTAGGCCGATACTGGCAATAAAACTGAAACATGTTGGCAAAGGTATGAGGGTGGGCTTCCTCAAATTCATCCCATTGTTTAAGGTTCAATAAATCCGCCCGCTCGCCGTGAAAATCCGTAAACTCTCGTTTTGTTTTGTGACTCAAACTACTAAACCCTAGGAAGGTTAACTGAAACTCGGCACATAATTTTTTAATCATCAACGGTGTATATTGCTTTTCATATTCATGAAACAGCATGTCCACCGTGCCACTCATGCTGTAAAAATCGTCCGAAGAGGTAATGCCAATTTTATTATCTATGAGGTCGCTTTGCATGATGGCATGACGGCATACCTGAATCTTGTGTGGCTCAGACTGAATATCCCCCTGCTTGAATAACGCTCGTACCTGATTCACCGGCGCACGGGTACGCTGACTGTAAAGGGATATTTTAATGAGGCCATTGGGTTTTAGGTTATTTAATAAATTGCTCAGCGCCTTCTTATAGTGGCGAATATGATGCAACACACCGGAGCATTCTATGATGCTGAATTTTTTTTCCAGCACCGGCAGTTTGGTTAGGTCTGCCAACTTAAAATCGATGTTGTCTATGTTGAGACTAAGCGCCATGTGTTGGGCGTAGGCCAAACTATTCTGGCTGATATCCAGCGCCAATACCTTTACCCCGTTGAAATATCTGGCCACATTTATGGCGTGGCGACCGGTGCCACAGCCGGCAATTAAAATATTCAGCTGGTCATCTAGCAAGTAGCGAGGCAGCTTGGCATGGGGAAACTCGTGACGCAGGGCTACCCCATAGTTAATATTCTTTTTGTAATCCAAGGTCTGCCATCTAGGGTAGGGAAAACACTCATATTGTTTTTTTACGTCATGATTCCGCTCATGGGGAATAGGTGTGAGGCGCTCAAAACAATAGGTGCTAAGGGTTTGCAACTCGTCATGCTGTAATTTTAACGGGTAGGTTTCCTGCGGCCAATTTTGCGTCTCGAAACTCATGAGTTTTTCATACTGGTGCAGGCCTTGCCAATCTTGATACATGCTCATCAACAACAAGGCCCCAGATACATCCAGTGCCGTGCAGCCAAACTGACGCAAAGACGAGTCGATGACATTTTCTAACACTAAAATCATGTCACGTTCGGCCTGTGTGGCGGGCAGTATGAATTCGTTGCGCAAACCATATTGGGCGATGGCCTGGCACAGTGAAATGTAATTCTTGTTAAGTTGTCCACGCTGACTGCTGTGACTCAACAATTCATGGCGCAGGGCCATGATGAGTTTTTCTAGGTATTCACTCTTTATCAGAGTGTGGCGTAAAGCCGCTAATAACAACGGGCACTGGGCGATGCCGTCGAAATCGGTGGCGGTGCCTTGCTGATTTAGGTCGAATTTATACTCCAACAAACTGCATACTAGGGTTCCCAGCTGATTGAGATTAACCTGTTGCCACTTAAGAAAACTCAGCAGGTCTTGCTCCAGTTCTATGTCGTAATAATCGGCCTTGATCTGGCTGGCCAGATCCACCACCTGGGAGCGGATATGCAAATCCTGGCTCTGGGTCTTGGCCAGTTCTCGGTAGTGTTGAAACGCCTCCACGAGCTGGCCATCCTGCGCTAGGGTGTAGGCGAGGCTCACCTCGGCACGGGTTTCCTTGGGGGCATATTCGATGGCGTGGCGAAACGCAATTTGCGCCTTAGTATAATCTTGCTGGGCTAAGGCCACATGCCCGGCACTGTACCAGTAGCCCCCGTTTTCAGGGCTGACGTCGATGGCGTGGTAGATGGCCCGCTCGGCATCTCGCGGCAGGCCTCGTTCTAATTCAATTCTGGCCAACAGGTTAAGACAGTCACCATCGTCCATGGCCATTTCTAGCGCCTGCTGAATATGGCGCTTGGCCTGGTTCAGTAATTGGCTGCTTTGTTGCGGGCTATGATTGCCCGCCTGACTGCTATGCAAGGCGTCGTAGGCGCTCTTGCGATGAAGTCTCATGGCCTGTGATTTTTGCCCTGTGATTTTTGGCCGTTTGTTGCTTTGCACTGGTAATGCCATAGAGCGCTTCCTCATCCCTATTCTGCTGTTCGCAAATTAATCGATACTCATGCACAGCACGGCCCGTGCCAATTTTTAAAGTGCTTATAAATCAAAGGCTTAATCATTGACTAAAGATTAGGAAGGAAAATACTTGCCGTTATATGGGATGCCTTAGAACCGATAAAAAGTTGTAAAGTAATGGTGCGTGTGGCCGCTACACTAATAGATGAAGCCCACTAGGAGAATCGGCATGTACACAAAAGGTGCCAAGGAATACAGCCAGGTTAGCTTGCAAACCGAAGTGCTAGAGGCAGACCCTCATAAATTAATACAGCTGTTGCTAGAGGGGGCGCTCACCCGCCTAGCGGTGGCCAAAGTATTCATTGAACAAAGTGAAATTGAAAAGAAAAACGAAAAAATTGGCCAAGTGGTGGAGATACTCTGCAGCTTGCAGGAAAGCCTCGACCACGAACGGGGCGGTAACATCAGCGTTAACCTAGAACGCCTCTACGACTACATGACCCGCCGCCTGTTTGATGCTAACCGCCTCAACGATACCGATATCATCAACGAAGTCATGGGTTTAATATTAGAAATCAAGGCTGGCTGGGAAGGCATACGCGACAGCTATGAAGAATTAAATGGCCAGAATACGGCGGCCGTTAACAACGCCTCTGGATCTTATTCCGTTTAGCTGCCCTGTATCTGTAGGAGGGCACCCTGTGCCCGACAAAAAATCGCTCACGGGGTGAACTCGTACAGGCCCATTAGCGCAATGCTAATCCAAAAAAACGAAAATACTTATTTACAGTTTACAATTTTTTTGTCATGAATATGACACGGCGCATGTTTCTGTATTTTATCGACGTCTTTTTACCAGAATGATATTCATGCCAGTGGTAACTAAAAAAATAATAATTATAACTCGCCATTAATTTGACCTAATGAAAAACAGCTACTTTACTATTCTTTATTAGTCAATTTACTGGCAACTTCAACGACATTGATGTCGTAAACTGGGGCTGAGGAAACAGCATGTGGCGTGAGATTAAAGTCTTATTAGTGGATGATGACGAGCAACGTAAGCACGACATGCATGTCTTGCTCGAGTTTCTCGGCGAAGGGTCCTACACCTGTAGCGCCGCAAATTATCAAGCGGTGGCCGCCGAACTGGATGACCCCATGGAAATTGTGGCACTCATTTTGGGCAGTTCCAAGAAACACAGCCTAGAGGAGATGCTCAGCAACATCAGCGCATGGGACAAGGGCATGCCCATCATCTATGTGGGGGACGAACCCTTGCCCGATGAACTCAGCGAAGACGTGCGCCGCGCCATCATCAACCACGTGCCTATGCCTCCCAGTTATAATAAATTACTCGATAGCCTGCATCGCGCGCAAATTTACCGCGAGCATTACGCCCATAGCCGCACCCGGGGCGAGCGTCGTCAGGTGCAGTTGTTCCGTTCCTTAGTCGGCACCAGCCGCCAGATCCAATATATTCGTGAACTCATGCATCAGGTGGCCGACAAGGAAGCCACGGTATTAATCACCGGCGAGAGCGGCACCGGCAAGGAAGTGGTGGCGCGCAATCTGCACTATCACAGTACCCGTCGCGAGGGCCCGTTCGTGCCCATCAACTGCGGTGCCATTCCCACAGAACTCATCGAGAGTGAACTCTTTGGTCACGAAAAAGGGGCCTTCACCGGTGCCATCAGCGCCCGCCCCGGTCGTTTCGAAATGGCCGAAGGGGGCACGTTATTCCTCGACGAAATTGGCGATTTGCCGCTGGCCATGCAGGTAAAGATGCTGCGTGTGTTGCAAGAGCGTACCTTCGAGCGGGTGGGGGGCACTAAGACTCTCAAGACCAACGTGCGCATCATAGTGGCCACCCATAAAGACTTAGAAAAAATGGTGAGCGAAGAGACCTTCCGCGAAGATTTGTTTTATCGCCTCAACGTCTTTCCCTTGGAAGTGCCCCCCTTGCGTGAGCGCCGCGAAGACATCCCCTTGCTGCTCAACGAATTAATTTCGCGCATGGAAAATGAGAAGCGCGGCTCCATTCGTTTCAACAGCGCCGCCATCATGTCCCTGTGCCGTCACGACTGGCATGGCAATGTGCGCGAGCTGGCCAACCTAGTGGAGCGGCTGGCCATATTGCACCCCTACGGTGTGGTGGGCATTCCTGAGTTACCAAAGAAATTCCGCCATGTGGATACCACAGAGGAAGAAGACTCCAGCTTAAATCAGCCGGTATCCCTGCCCAGCGAACCCGGCTTAGTGGGGCTGGATACACCGGCTCTATTACCCGTGAACGGCATAGACTTAAAAGACTACCTCACCCATTTAGAGCGCTCGCTCATCCAGCAGGCGCTAGACGATGCCTGTGGGGTGGTGGCTCGTGCCGCCGAGAAATTGCACATTAGGCGCACCACACTGGTGGAGAAGATGCGCAAATACGGCCTCAACAGGAAAGAAAAAGAGCCAGTAGAGGAGGGGTTGTAAACATCGCATTTTAAAGAAGCGGCCACAGGGTGCAGTACGAGGCCACCCCGTGGCCGATAACCTCTCTCCTTATACTTCTCCTTATACCCCTTATCTATAAACCCAACCTCAGGCACGGTATTTGCCAATACACCCATAGGAACATTTTTTAGCCAGTTAATTGGCTTACTAATTTATGTTAGGTGTGGAAGATATGCCGTCTTTAGTGACAAGTGTTGCACAACCCCTCCCTAAAGAGAATTTGCGTCAAGCATTTGAACTCTTCAATGAAATGTCACAACAGCTCAGTGACAGCTATGCCAACCTAGAAAGCCAAGTGCAGCTCTTATCCGGCGAGCTGGCGGAGGTCAGCGCCGCGCGCATCCGCGAGCTGAAAGAAAAAGAACGCCTCGCCAATCGCCTGCATAGTCTGTTGCAACTGCTGCCAGGTGGGGTGGTGGTGCTCGATGGCAATGGCCGAGTACAGGAGTGCAATCGCGTGGCGCATAGCTTCTTGTCGCCCCACTCGGATGCCGCTAAAGACTCGTCCCCGGCTGTGGTGGGTCAGCCCTGGCGGCAAATTATCCAGCGCAACTTCTGCCCCAAAGAAGACGATGGCCACGAGGTCTCGTTGAAGAATGGCCTGCGCCTCAGCATTCAAACCTCCAGCCTAGAAAATGAGCCGGGGCAGATCATCCTCATGACCGACCAAACCCAGACGCGCATGTTGCAAGACAAGCTGGCCCGTCATGAGCGGCTCATGGCCATGGGCAACATGGTGGCCAGCCTAGCCCATCAGGTGCGCACGCCGTTATCGGGCGCGACCCTGTATGCGCAACACTTGGCCAGCGACCGGCTGGACGCCGCCACCCGTAAGAATTTTTCCAATAAGTTAGGCCGCCAATTAAAAAACATCGAGGCGCAGGTGCGCGACATGCTGATCTTTGCCCGTGGCAGCGCCCCTCTTAATCAGTTGTTAAATATGACTCAGCTGTTGGAATTGCTACAGGAGAGCAAGTGCATCTTGCAAAATCAGTTTCCAGCGAAAATAGACATCGTCTGTGACGAGCAACTGGCCCAGCAAAATCAAGAAATACAGTGTCATTCGGAGAGTCTCATCGGTGCCATCCAAAACTTGATGACCAACGGCCTAGAAGCCGCCGAGGAAGTCACCGCAAATCTGAAGCTCAAGATTCGTCTAAGTATCGAGGCCAACCAGTTAAATATCTCGGTGAGCGACAACGGTCCCGGCATTCAGCCACAGGCCAAACAAAAACTCACCGATGCCTTCTTCTCTACCAAGAGCAACGGCACAGGCTTAGGCCTGCCGGTGGTGAAGGCGGTGATTCGTGCCCATCACGGGCAGTTAGGGTTTTATAATCAGGCGCAGGGAGGCGCAATTTTTGTGATCTCCCTGCCACTCAAGGTTCAGCAGGGAGACGTATTGTGAATGATTTTCAAA
>CAJXIK010000004.1 GCA_913054445.1 uncultured Bermanella sp. | reverse complement strand
TACAGCCCGGGCATACGACGAGACGGCTTAAAAGCTCGTCTGCTAATTATCCCCGAAATATCAACGATCGTATCCTACTGGGAAGATAACGCCGTCATGCGCGTCACACCTCTGTGAGCAGGCTAACACCCAACGCCTGTAGTCCAGCTGGCGGCGACATACCCTGTGTACTGAGGGTTAAACCATGCAACTCTCGCCGCATGGGGTACTGTTTGCGCAGCTGATCGAAGGCACTGGCCTTGGCGGCATCGGCCAACCCCAGCAGGCTCAACATTCTAAAGTGATCGTCGCGCACATCGTAGACACTGCGCAGCACCTTTCTAAACAGAAATGCGCTATCCCCATCGCTGTTCATGGTGATGTTGCTAAGAGGAGGACAAGGCGCCAGCTGGGCCACACTGGTGCCAACGGGCAAGGCTAAAAAATCACACAGGGCGGCATAGATCATGGCGCTGCCCTGGTACTTACCATCCAAGCTGTAGCCTGCGATATGGGGCGTCGCCAGCAGGCAGGCGCGTATCAAGGGGTCCGGCGGCGTCGGTTCTTGCTCCCACACGTCCAAAATAGCCAGAAACATAGGGTGGCTATGCAGGTGCTGCAAGAGCGCTTGGTTATCGACCACCGCCCCCCGACAGCTATTAATGAGACAGGCATCTGCCTGCATGGTCGCCAAGCGCTCGCCATCCACTAGGTGATGGGTCTTAAATTCGCCACTGTGGGTAATGGGGGTGTGCAGGGTCACCACATCTTGCTGCCAGACAGCCTCACTGTGCTGCCGAGATTGAAAAGCGGCGACGTGCGGATCATAGGCGCAGACATTTATCTGCAACGCCTCAAGAGCGGCCAACAACCGCCTACCCACATTACCTACCCCGACGATGCCCACGCTCAACTGCTGCCAAGGCACCTGACGACGCTCGGCGAGGGTCAACAAGCTGCTTAACACATATTCCACCACGGCCTGAGCATTGCAGCCCGGGGCGCTGTGAAAGCGAATGCCGTGCGTGGCGAGGTATGCTGTATCCACGTGGTCCGTGCCTATGGTGCAGGTGCCCACAAATTTCACAGAGGTGCCCTCTAATAACTCTTCGTTCACCTGGGTGATGGAGCGCACCAACAATATGTCGGCGTCCATGAGGTCGGCCCGAGTCATGTGGCGACCGGGCAGAGTGTGTAAATTTGACTGACACATGTCGTTAAAAAATTCTGCCAATAGCGGAATATTTTCATCGGCGACGATTTTCATGGTAGGTATCCTGAGGCCAACGGCGTGGATGTGCGCCCGCCGGTATTCAAACCTAGCAGGCTCACGCTTGAAGAGGCTAAATTTGAGGAGGCTGCTCTGTGCGGATTTTTTTACCTAGGTACTTTTCTAGGTCTAGCAAACCATAGGCTTCATATTCGTCGACGAAGGTGATGGCGGTGCCATCCGCGCCAGCACGGCCGGTACGACCAATGCGGTGCACATAATCTTCTGGGTCATCGGGCAAGTTGTAATTAAACACATGGCTCACGCCATCCACATGAATGCCCCGCCCCGCCACGTCTGTGGCCACCAGAATGGTTTTATCCAGGCGCTTAAAACGTTCGAGGGTGGCGGTGCGTTTCTGTTGCGCCACCTCTCCGCTGAGCAACATGGCATCTAGGCCCATGCGATTTAAACGCGCCGCCAAATCACGGGTGGTGTCCCGTCGGTTGGCAAAAATAATGGCGCGCCCCATGCCGTCGGATTTTAATATGGCCGCCAGCACTTGGTCTTTTTCGGTTTCCTGAATAATGTAAAACTTTTGCTCTACGGTATCGGTGGCCACCGACTCGGGCTCGATCTCCACCTGCCGGGGCTTATGGGTCCAGCTTTCACTGAGGGCGATCACATCGAAGGGGTAGGTAGCGCTAAACAGCTGTGTCTGGCGCAGATTTTTTTCTGGGGTGGCACGGATGATACGCTTCAGGTCGGGAATGAAGCCCATGTCGAGCATGCGATCTGCCTCGTCTATGACCAGCATCTCGACCTGATCGAGAAACACCACCTTTTGCATGAGGAAATCCAGCAGGCGACCTGGGGTGGCCACCACGATGTCTATGACCTCGTTGTTCAATTGCTGGCGCTGCTTCTCGTAATCCATGCCGCCGAGCACGGTCATGACGCTTAACCCAGTGTACTTGCTCAAGCCCTTGGCATCCTGCGCAATTTGCATGGCCAGCTCGCGGGTGGGTGCCACGATGAGTGCCCTCGGTTCACTGGCGTAACGCTCACTGGGGGTGGTGGTGAGCAGTTTTTGCATCACGGTAATAAGAAAGGCCGCCGTCTTGCCGGTGCCGGTTTGCGCCTTGCCAATTATGTCGTGCCCAGCCAGAGTGATGGGCAGGGATTCCGCCTGAATGGGGCTGGCGTATTCGAAGCCTAAGTCATAGATGCCGTGCATGATGCGCTCATCTATATTTAAATCATGGAAGCGGGTCTTGTCCGCCTGGGGGGCCACGGTAAATTGGGATACATGCCACTGCACCGCCGCGGGCTTGGCGGCTGGCGTGGGTTTTTTGGGGGGCTTTTTCTGGGGGGGTTGGGCGGGCGGTTGACGGCTGGCTTCTTCGGCCACGGGGGTTACTTGAGCTTTTTCCTTCGCTGGAAATAAGCGCTTAATCAATCCAATTGGCATTTATAATTCTTCCCGGTTAAATTCGCGCACGTCCAGTGGTTGCTGGGGGCGATATTTCGCGATCAAGGCATCACTGAACATCTTTGCTCTTTTAGGCAGGCCTTGCAATAAATACTGCTGCACCTGAGCGTATATCTCGTCTTTAAAAATCGCCGCCGACGAGTCCTGTTGGACGCTATCAGCCTGTAGATTATCCAAGCTCACCCCAAACTTAAAATGGGCAGATTGGCTTAATATCCATTCCAACGCTTGGGGTTTTACCTCAACCTTGGCAAACGCCTGCTGTTGTTGTTCGTTGCGACCATCGGGATGATACCAGTAGCCAAAATCGAGCAACTGACGACGCTCGACACCGGCAATGCACCAGTGACTCACCTCATGCAAGGCGCTGGCAAAATAGCCATGGGCAAACACCACCCTATGCCAAGGGTAATCGGCACTGGCGGGAATATAGATGGGCTCATGGCCACCGCGCACCAACTCGGTTTGCAGATCCTCTTTAAAACAGCGATTAAATATCGAAATAAGCTGCGTATAACTGTGCATATATGCTTTCTACCACCTAACTGGGCTGCTTTATACCAGTTCTAAGGTCAGGCCGCCAGCGCCGCCGAGGGCTATTATAATATGACGCAAGAGGCCATACTGTGGCGCTTTTTTACATGCTCGCCAGCGAGGCCCCATGCTAGGCTCTTTTATTAAACATGCAAAACCACTGCTGGCCCTCACGCTGCCCATCATGGGCACCCAGCTGGCACAAACCGGCATGGGGGTGGTGGACACAATAATCGCAGGCCTAGCCAGCACCCTCGACCTGGCCGCCATCGCCGTGGGCAGCAGCATCTGGGTGCCCTTGGTGATGCTAGTGTCTGGCATCATGGTGGCGTTAAGCCCATTGGTGGCGCAGGCCAAGGGGGCCAAAGACAAGGCGCAATCTGCCAAGATACTGCAACAGGGCATCTACCTCTCGCTGCTGATTGGCCTATTGGCCATGGCCTTGCTGCTCTTTTTAACCACCCCCCTCATGCAGTTAATGGGGGTGACCCAGGACATACAGGTCACCACCCAAGAATACTTAAGCTATATAGCCTACGGCTTACCCGCGGTGGCGGTTCATCAGGCCCTGCGCTCTTACAGCGAGGCCGTCAACCTAACCCAGCCAGTTACCGTCATTGCCGTCTTTGGGCTGCTGCTGAACATCCCCCTAAATATGTTGTTTGTCTTTGGTTACGGCCCAATTGAAGCCATGGGCGGGCCTGGCTGCGGCCTGGCCAGCTGCATCATCTTTTACCTATTGGCGATTTTACTGGGCCTCTATACCCTATTTAGCCGCTACCATCGCGCGGTCAAGCCGCTCCAGAATTTCGGCAAACCCCATGCTAAAACTCTGCTAACTATCCTCGCGCTGGGATTGCCCATCGGCCTCGCCATCTTTGTGGAGGTGAGCCTGTTTTGTATCATCGCGCTGTTCATCGCTCGCCTCGGCCCCGATGTAGTAGCCGCCCACCAGATCACCCTCAACATATCATCCCTGCTGTTCATGGTGCCACTCAGCCTAGCGCTGGCCTTAACGGTACGAGTGGGGCAAGAGTTGGGGCGCGGCAACGTCGCACGGGCCCGCCTAACCTGGATAACCGGCCTGAAGATCAACCTCATGTTTTCCCTGTTTAATGTCTGCGTGCTGTGGTGGCTAGGGCGTACCATTGTCTCTCTATACAGCGACGACACTGCTGTGGTTGACCTAGCGAGTTTCCTACTCTTGTATGCCGCCCTCTTCCAGCTGAGCGACGGCCTACAGGTGGCGGCGGCGGGTGCCCTGCGTGGTTATAAAGATACCCTCGTGACCCTCATCCTCACCATCACCTCGTTCTGGTTGCTGGCACTGCCCTTAGGCTATTACCTAGGGCTAAGTGGCGACTCGCCATTGGGTGCGGAGGGTTTTTGGATAGGACTGGTGGTGGGCTTGAGCATTAACGCGGTCTTGCTGTTAACGCGCCTAAGGAAGGTCAGTGCGCAGAGTATGGCCTGCTAGAGCAGGCTATTAAGGGACTGGCCATTATTCAAATCTAGTCATAGCCCTCCCGTTATTGTGCCTATACTAAGGATATGTGCAGGAAGCAGTCGTTACATAGCCTTGGAGTTCATATGGCCAAACCAGCCGACGTTATTGATTTTAGGCAACACAAGCTTAATGTTAAGCCTACCATTCGCCGCCTTATTCCCGAGCTAGACGGCTTGGAAATGCTCTACACCAATGACAGTTCAGAGCAAATTTTCAACTTAAAAATACTCTGCTGGGCCATCTGGAGCGATGGTCACATCGATGCCATAGTGCCCTGGATAAACAAGCTAGTGCCCTGTCGCAGCTTAAATGATCCATTGAATGGCCACTGGGAAGGCTACCTTGATCCTCGCAGCGACCAGATATTATTCGATGCCCCTAAATTCAAAGCCCAGTATCTCATAGACAGCGACCGCCATTACCCACAAGACGGCCACGATCGCCAGCTGGCCATTCAGGAAGTACCCGATATCATCGGCAGCCACGCGGTGTTTTCTCACGATGGTTTCGCAAGCTTTAACATCCAAGAAATTCACAGTTGGCGGCTCTACGCAGATGGCACTCTGCTGGCCATGGCCATTGAAACCGATCACCCCCACGACACCCCAGTGTTACCCGGTGACGAATGCCTCTACAGCGTGATGCACCGTAAGGACTTCCATTATTTTTTTCAAAACAACATCGCCAACAAGATAAAAGCCAAGGACCCAGCTGCATTGGCGGCCATGGCGCACCTGTCTGAGCGGCAATAAATAGATACGCGGTTACAACTTCGAGAAGCATCAAAAAAAGATTATAAAATCCGCCCGCTCATGACTGAAGTTCAGTTCACTTAGGACGCGCATGAAAAGAAGCTCCATAGCCGAGCAGCTAAAATGCCTTAGCTTAGAGGCTTGGTGTTTCTATTTGAGGAGATCTTTGGCATGGATGCCAAAGCTAAGCCTCCAGGGACGGATATACGGCGACCTCAAATAGAAGCACCAAACCTCTGAGCTAGCGGATAAATAAAGTGATGCACTTCGCAGTTTAATTCACGATAGATAGCTTCAGGGCTACAGCCGCGCCATGTTTTTCGCACCATAAAAAAAGCCGAGGCGAGCCCCGGCTTTTTTTATGCAAGCTGGAAACGCAGACGCATTCCCAGAGTCCTAATAGTCAATCGAGACTTATAGGCGTTCCCACACAGTGGCAATACCCTGACCCATGCCAATACACATAGTAGAGACACCGAACTTGGCATCTTTCTGCTCAAGAACGTTGATTAAGGTCGTGGAGATACGCGCGCCAGAGCAACCCAGAGGGTGACCGAGGGCGATGGCACCACCGTGGATGTTGATCTTCTCGTCGGCCACGTCGGCAAGACCGAGGTCTTTAACACAAGGCAGAGACTGAGCGGCGAACGCTTCGTTCAACTCCCAGAAGTCGATATCTTGAGCCGTCAAGCCAGCACGCTTGAGCGCTTTCTTGGTGGCAGGCACCGGGCCGTAACCCATGATCGCCGCATCGCAACCGGCAATGGCCATGGCCTTGATACGAGCGCGAGGCTTAAGACCCAACTCTTTGGCTTTCTTGCCGCTCATAAGCAACATGGCAGCCGCACCGTCGGTGATCTGTGAAGAGGTGGCCGCTGTCACGGTGCCGCCTTTAGGATCGAACGCAGGACGCAGCGTCGCCAGAGTCTCAAGCGTAGTCTCGGGACGAATGGTCTCGTCTTGAGTGACCAACACTTGGTTACCCTCTGCATCGTGTCCTAGCATGGGCACGATCTCATTGGCGAAATCACCCTCTAACGTGGCTTTCTGTGCCAAGCGGTGAGAACG
Source organism: uncultured Bermanella sp. (assembly GCA_913054445.1). Lineage (GTDB taxonomy): Bacteria > Pseudomonadota > Gammaproteobacteria > Pseudomonadales > Oceanobacteraceae > Bermanella. Next base: position 17,570 of record CAJXIK010000004.1, on the reverse strand, counting down.
TTCGGCGAAAGCATCTTGCTGCTCACGGGTGATGCCATGCATCTTGCCAAGCATTTCAGCGGTCAGACCCATCATGTTCGAAGGTTTGGCCGAGTGCTTGGAAGCCGCAGGGTTATGGTCGAAACCATGCTGCATGCTAACGTGACCCATGTGCTCAACACCACCGACCACGAACACATCGCCGTTACCGGTTTGAATGGCCTGCGCCGCCGTGTGAATCGCCGACATGGCAGAACCACACAAACGGTTTACCGTTTGCGCACCGGCTTCTTTAGGCACAGCGGTCAGCAAAGAAATTTGGCGAGCGATGTTAAAGCCCTGTTCCAGAGTCTGGTTAACACAACCCCAAATAACGTCTTCCACGTCTTTCGGGTTGGCATTGGGATTACGCTCAAACAAAGCGTTAATCAGGTTGGCAGAGATGTCTTCTGCACGTACGTTGCGAAATATGCCGTTACGTGAACGACCCATTGGCGAACGCACTGCATCGATTACCACTACATCGTTATCTTCGTAGCTCATTTGTATTCTCCTAGTCTCGTTCAATTAGCCGAAGTAGCTTTCGCCATTCGCTGCCATTTCACGCATCTTGTCCGTCACTTGGTACAGAGGGCTGATGTCTTTGTACTTGTCAGCCAATGCAACGAAGTTAGCAAGGCCCACAGTGTCGATGTAACGTAGCGCACCACCACGGAATGGCGGGAAACCCACACCGAATATCAACGCCATATCGGCTTCGGCGGCCGTATCTACGATGCCTTCTTCGAGACAACGCACCACTTCGTTGCACATTGGAATCATGCAGCGAGCGATGATTTCATCGGCTTCGAAATCTTGCGCGGCACCCAGTACTGGGGCCAGCATTTCCAGTACCGACTCATCGAATACTTTCTTGGCTCTGCCCTTCTTGTCTTCGACGTAGGTATAGAAACCCTTGTTGTTCTTCTGACCGTAGTATTCGTTCTCGTACAAGACTTCCATGGCCAGCTTATAGTCAGCCTTCATGCGCTCGGGGAAACCTTCAACCATGACGTCGTTGGCGTGCTTGCAGGTATCGATACCCACCACGTCCATCAGATAAGCAGGGCCCATAGGGAAACCGAACTTCTCCATGACCTTATCGACCTTGCGGAAATCGGCACCGTCTTTTATGAGGCCAGCAAAACCGCCGAAGTAAGGGAACAATACGCGGTTAACTAGGAAACCTGGGCAGTCGTTCACCACCACTGGGGTCTTACCCATTTTCTTGGCGTATGCCACCGTTGTGGCAACCGCTTCTTCTGAGGTCTTCTCGCCACGGATAATCTCAACCAAGGGCATCATGTGCACAGGGTTAAAGAAGTGCATGCCTAGGAAGTTTTCAGGGCGCTTAACGCTTTTAGCGAGTAGGTCGATGGAGATAGTAGAGGTGTTAGAGGCGATGATTGCCGTCTCTTTCACATTATCTTCTACTTCGGCCAACACCATGGCTTTAACTTTAGGGTTTTCAACCACCGCTTCAACCACGATATCCACGTCACCAAACTCGGCATAAGACAGAGTAGGACGGATGCGGTTAAGGGCTTCACCCATGGCCAAAGGCTTCATACGCTTCTTGTCGACGCTGCGCGCCAGTAGCTTGTTGGCTTCGTTTAAGCCCAACTCGATACCAGCTTCGGCGATATCCTTCATAAGGATAGGCGTGCCTTTAAGAGCAGATATGTAGGCAATACCGCCGCCCATGATACCGGCACCCAACACCGCAGCCTGCTTAATTGGGCTCGCCTTGGCATCGTATTCTTTGGCTTTTTTCTTCAACAGCTGGTCGTTGTTGAACAAACCCACCATGGCTTGAGAAACCGTGGTCTTAGCCAGTTTAGCGAAACCCTTGGCTTCGTTTAAGAGGGCTTTCTCACGACCTTCGTTGGCCGACTTTTGCATGACTTTAACGGCTTCGAGTGGCGCAGGGTACTGGCCCTTGGTCTGACCGGCCACAAAACCCTTGGCGGTTTCGAAGGTCATCATCACTTCTAATACATCAAGCTTAAGCTTGCTGGTTTTTTCGAGGCGAGCCGCTTGCCAATCGAGATCACCGGCAATGGCCGCTTTAACCATCTTGATGGCAGAGGCGCGCAATGACTCGGCGGCCACCACAGCGTTAACCGCACCAAACTTAAGGGCTTTCGCGGCCTTATGATCGCTGCCCATGCAGATCCATTCGATGGCGTTATCGGCACCGATCACACGAGGCAGACGCACAGTACCACCAAAGCCTGGGATAAGACCCAGTTTAACTTCAGGGAAACCCACCTTGGCTTTCTCTGCCATGATCCGGAAATCTGTGGTGAGGCACATTTCAAAACCGCCGCCCAACGCAATGCCATTGATGGCGGTTACGGTTGGGAAAGGCAGGTCTTCAACCGAGTTGAAGATGCCGTTTGATTTAAGGAAACCCGCCGCTAGGGTTTCTTCATCGTTGGCAAACAGTTCGTCGAACTCGGTGATATCGGCACCGACGATAAAGCTGCTCTTGGCAGACGTTACGATTAGACCTTTAACATCGCTCTTACCTCGAAGTGCTTGAACGGCTGCGTCCAAGTCTTCGAGAGTAAGACGATTAAATTTATTTACGGATTCGCCCTGTAGGTCGAAGTTTAGTTCGGCGATGCCGTCTTCGAGTAGCTTAACCGTGATGGCTTTACCTTGGTAAATCATCAACAAATCTCCACGCTATGATATTCGCTTGAGTAAACGCAGTCTCGGAAAATCCCATGCTCTCGGCTAGGCCGACAACAGGGGTTAATACAATTCTGCACTGGTGGGCACTGGTCAAAACAACCAGGTAACCTAGGTTATACGTTAAATTCATACGACCGTTTGAATTTAACTTGCAACAATCGTCAAAATCCGCCTAAAAGTCAACTTATTATCAGCATTTAGATACATATCGCCACTTTATATGCATGAAGGCACCAAGTAGGCGCGCAGTCTATTTGAACATAGACGACTTATTCATATTTGCCGATTTTTCTTATGACACCCATGGGCTATGCGCCCCTAGAGCAATGCCGACCGCGAGGCTAGGCCAGCGCCTGCACCTGCTGTAAAAACTGCTTTAATTGTTGCGCATCAAATTCCTGACCCGACTCCTGCCAGATAATGCGACTGTATTTAGGGGTTCGTTCGATGGCATCCACCGCGATGGGCAGCGCGGCAATTAAGGCCTGCAAGCGCGGCCCATCGAGCGCCACCTCTTGTCGATACCAGCTCCATCGGGCGGGCAAACCCTGCTGCAACCAGCCCTCGGCCTTCACCAGCGCCCAGCTCAACTGGTCTTGCTTATGCGCCTGGGGTTCATACAGATAGTAGCTTGCGCCCCCGATGTCATCGCGTATGCCGCTGTCTTTTGGCTCTGCCGCGAGGCCATCGAGTTTAACGTACATGCCCGCTTGGCGCGCCTCTTGACGCCACTTGGCCAGCTTCACGTCACGCTTGCTGGGGCGCACCCACACCACACTGCCCACTAAGGACAAGATGGCCACCATCACGATTAGCAGGGTTAGCATGGCTTAGCCCTCGTCCAGCATGGCTTCTAGCTCTAGCCAGCGCTCTTCCTTGGCATCTAACTCGGCTTGCGCCTGATCGAGATCGGCCAGGGTTTGCGTCACCCAATCGTTATCCTGAGCGTAGAAGTCGGCGTCACCGGTTTGCTTTTGCAAATCCGCCAGCGCCTGTTCTAGTTTTTCGATATCGCCGGGCAGAGTATCCAACTCGCGCTGGAGCTTATAGCTGAGTTTCTTGCTGCTCTTATTAGGGGCAGAGGCGGGCTCGGCTTGTTGACTGGCCTGCTGCTCTTGCTGCGCGTCGGTGATGATGTCTTCACCATCTTTTAATCGGTGGCCACGACCGTACCAGTCGCTGTAGCCGCCCACGTGCTCGCTGATCACGCCATTGCCCTCAAATTCCAACAGGGAGGTCACCACGTTATCGAGGAAGGAGCGATCGTGACTCACCACCAGCAGCGTGCCGGGATAATCCATGAGGCGGTTCTCCAGCATCTCTAGGGTCTCCACATCTAGGTCGTTGGTGGGTTCGTCTAATACCAGCACGTTAGAAGGCTTGCTAAACAGCTTGGCCAACATCACGCGGCTGGCCTCACCACCCGACAAGGATTTAAGTGGGGTACGGGCGCGCGCGGGGGAGAACAGGAAGTCGCTCAGGTAGCTCATGACGTGCTTAGAGCCATTGGCCAGCTCGATGAAGTCACGGCCCTCGGAGATGTTATCGACGATGGTCTTCTCCATGTCTAACTCTCCGCGCAGCTGATCGAAGTACGCCACTTGCAACTTAGTGCCCTGACGAATCGTGCCCGACTGCGGCTCTAGCTGGTCAAGAAACAGACGCAGCAGAGTACTCTTGCCACAACCGTTGACCCCCAATAGGCCGATGCGATCACCGCGCTGAATCACCGTGGAGAAGTTCTCGACGATCTTCTGCGACTCGAAACCATAGCTCACATCTTTCAGTTCTAGCACCAACTTGCCGGATTTCTCGGCCGAATCCATGGTGAAGTTAGCCTGCCCCTGACGGTCCACCCGCGCCGTACGCTCATTACGCATGGCTTTCAAGGCACGCACGCGCCCTTCGTTGCGGGTACGACGGGCCTTTACCCCTTGGCGTATCCACTTCTCTTCTTGTACTAAGCGTTTGTCGAACAGGGCGTTTTCGGTCTCTTCGTCTGCTAGACGCTTGTCGCGCCAGGCGCTTAGGCCCTCAAAGTCACTGCCGTTGTAGCGGTAGATGCTGCCGCGATCGAGGTCGATCACCTGCTTGGCCACACGCTCCATGAACGCGCGATCGTGGGTGATGAACAGCACCGCACCGGGAAAATCTTTTAGCTGCTCTTCCAGCCATTCGATGGCGGGAATATCCAGGTGGTTGGTGGGTTCGTCCAACAGCAAGAGGTCGGGCTCGCTGAGCAACGCTCGCGCCAACATCACGCGGCGACGCCAACCACCAGAGAGTTCGGCCATGGTCTTATCGGCGGGCAAATTCAGCTTCTCGATGATAGCATCGGCCTTTTGCTGGAGCAGCCAGCCGTCTTGCGCCTCTATGTTGTGCTGCAATTTTTCTAGCTTTTTCATGTGCGCATCGGTTTGCGCGATCATGCTCAGCTCATGGTATTCATGCAGCCACTGCCCCACTGCTGCCTTGCCGCTTAACACTACGTCCATGACACGACGTTCATCGGCGGCAGGCAATGTTTGTGGCAATTCCGCCACCCGAGTGCCTTCATCGATGCGAATCACACCGCCGTCGGGTAAATTTTGCTTTAATAGCAACTTGATTAAAGAAGACTTACCCGCACCATTGCGACCCACGAGGCACAGACGGTCCTTCTCCTTAATGGTGAAATTGACCTTCTCGAGTAATACCTGTTCTCCGTAATGGAGACTCACACTGTCCAGAATGACGACTGCCATACCCACCTCACCTCATGAATCCAGCACTGAGCCAGCTGCCTTGATTCGCATATTCATTAAACACATTTATTAATGGGCGGCATTGTACGGGATTTAGGGCGACTTTTGGCCTTTTAGTGGCAATCGAGCCGCGGATATCGAGTATCGCTCAGCTTGACGTCGTATACTGGACATTAGGGAGCCTACCAATGGGCGGGGGCGTGTATATATATTGACCCGTTTTATACGTTAGTGAATAATACAAGCCTGTCACAGTCAGCCCACATAACTAAACGATTATGTTGGGGTAACCTAGCAACAAAATATGGTCTAAACTATTATATAGTCACTTAGACCAACAGATTTAAAGGGGATATACATATGAAATTACTTAATACTGCTAATGCTGTTGCGCCTCGCTTACAGGATGATTGGGAAGACATGTAGTCTTTCGAGACTTTTAAGGTATCAATGCTCCTAAATTTGGGGCATTTTTTTTGTCTGGAGAATGAGTAACATGGAACATTTTGCCAATCATGCAAACGTATATGTTTTGTTGATGGGGGTAATCGCGGCTATTTGTGCGTTACAGGTAAATCAAAATATTGCGCGTAAAAGGGCGACCATAGATTTTGTGCTGCACGACATGAATAGTAAGGAAATGGACGAGGCAAAAGCGGTTATGACTTTAGATAAAGACGCATTATTGGATCTATCGAAGAAATCCAGCTCCGGATCAGCGCATAGGAAATTGGTATTGCGCCTATTGAATCAGTACGAGTTTATGGCGGTTGGAATTAGAGAAGGAGCCTTTGATAAGAAATTAATGAATCGCATGAAACACAGCACCGTTACTAGAACTTTTGACAAATTTGAGCCATTCATCAACAGTTTAAGACAGGAACCTGACGTAAATAGCACCGTTTTTCAGGATTTCGAGTGGCTGGCCAATTCATTTAAAAAAATGGGTTTGAAAGCGAACTCGAAGTAAACACTGAACAGAACGCGCAGCTCACACTCGGGCGCGCCATGCAACCTATGATCAATTAGTCGCCAAGATCGAACTATAAGGCCATCATCTGCTTTCTTCGGGGCGTTAACTTATATAGGCTTCAGAACAATTTTCATTTGCTTTGTTAAGGCTCATTTTATGCGATTGCAACGCGGACACTGCCTAGCGCTGGCGGCCACGGTCATCCTTAGCATCTGGATGGCCAGCGGCAAGATGAACAAAGCAGCCCAGCCGCACAGTGTCGCCGTGGTGGCGAATCCTCAGAGCGATATATTCTCGGTACAGGTGACACGCTTTCACGCGCAAACCGTGACCCCAGAGCTGGTCATCCACGGCCAAACCGCGCCCAACCGCCGTGTCGATCTCTCTAGCGAACTAACAGGCAGAGTCATACGCATACATAGACGCGAGGGTGACTTTGTAGAAAAGGGCCAGCTCATCATGGAAATTGACCCTCAAGATAAACCGCACAGGCTGCTCATGGCCCAAGCTCAGCTAAAGCAACGCACCCTAGAGCATAAAGCCAACCAGAATCTTATTAAGAAAGGCCTGCAAAACGAAACCCGCTTGGCCCACAGCGACGCCCTGCTGGCCGCTGCCAAGGCTCAGGTTAAATTACTGCAGGTGCAATTAGCCGCCACTAAAGTACGAGCACCCTTCGCCGGCGTCTTAGAAGACCGTAAGGTGGAAGTGGGCACCTTCTTAAAAAGCGGCAACGGCATCATTAGCCTGCTGGACTTCGACCCGTTCATCATTAAAGGCTACGCCGCCGAAAAAGACCTACTGCGCCTTAAAACCGGCACACAGGCTAGGGGGCGCACGCTCGATGGCCAAGAGCACTTAGGTGTCATTCGCTATATCGCCAGTCAGGCCAGCGCGGCCTCGCGCACCTTTGCCATAGAATTACAGATCGACAATCCCAGCGGACGCCACAGCGACGGGGCCACCGCCGACCTGATCGTGCCCATGGCAGCCACCGCGGCCATCTTTATCAGCCCTGCCCTGCTGGGCCTCGACGAACACGGCACCATAGGGGCCAAATACGTCGACCAACACCAGCAGGTGGTGTTTGCCCCCGTGGTGATGGTTAAGGCCGAATCCAAAGGGGTCTGGGTGGCTGGCCTGCCCAATCCGGTGGACCTTATCGTGGTGGGCCAGAGCTTCGTGAGCCCGGGCGAGAGGGTTCATCCGGTCTTTAGTGAGCCGGCACCAGACAATCGCGAGCCCGCGCAACAAAACAGCCGCAGCCGCCAGCTGCCCGTCGCCAGTCATGGGGGCAAGTAAGTATGAATGCCATCATAGACGCGGCCCTGACGCGCATACGCACGGTGATATTGCTCTTCTGCCTAGCGGTTGTGGTGGGTTTATCCTCCCTCGATAGCATTCCCAAGGAGAGCACCCCAGACATCAGCATTCCCCTCGCCTATGTGTCCATACGTCACGAGGGCATCAGCCCAGAAGATGCCGACCGCATTCTTTACCGGCCCATGCACAAAGTGCTCAAGACCCTCGATGGCCTCAAGGAAATCACCGCCACCGCCAGTGAGGGCCACCTGTCTATTCAGCTCGAGTTTCAATCGGATATCGATATCGACCAGGCCCTGGCCGATGTACGCGAGGCGGTGGACTCCGCCAAGGGTGAGCTACCCGCCGCCACGGACGAACCCCAGGTCAAAGAAATTAACCTGTCGCTGTTCCCGGTGATGGTGGTGGGCCTCGCGGGCAATGTGGACGAACGTGTGCTGTTTGCCGTGGCCCGCGACCTACAGGCGAAAATCGAGGGCATAGAGGGGGTGCTGCAAGCCAAGATTCAGGGAGACCGCGAAGAGGTGGCCGAGATCATCATCGACCCTGCCAAGCTCGACAGCTACAACATCGACCATAGCGCCCTCTTTCAATTGCTCAACAACAACAACCGGCTGGTGGCGGCGGGCAATTTAGACACCGGCAGCGGCCGCTTTGCGGTTAAGCTGCCGGGCCTCATCGAGGGCACTGAGGATATATTGTCTATGCCGGTCAAGGTCGACGGCGACCGCGTCGTGCGCTTCGCCGACATCGCTTACGGCCAGCGCACCTACAAGGACGCCAGCAGCCGCGCCCGCATCAATGGCAAACCGGCACTGGCGCTGGAAATTTCCAAGCGCCTCGGCAGCAACATCATCGCCACGCTCGCGGCGGTTAAGACCCTCGTTAAGCAAGAGCAAGCCAACTGGCCCGCGGGCATCGAGGTGACCTTCAATCAAGACCAATCCAAGGAGATTAAGCGCACCCTGGCAGACCTCTTTAACAATGTCTTGTTTGCCACCGTGCTGGTGATGATCATCATCGTCGCGTCCCTCGGGGCTAGGTCTTCATTGCTGGTGGGGCTGGCCATTCCCGGCTCCTTCTTGATGGGCATCATGGTGCTTAACTTCATGGGGCACACCCTGAACATGGTGGTGCTATTCGCCCTCATATTAAGCGTGGGCATGCTCGTAGACGGGGCCATAGTGGTCACCGAATACGCCGACCGCCGCATGGCCGAAGGGCACTCCAAGCAGGCGGCCTTCGGCGAAGCCTCTAAACGCATGGCCTGGCCCATCATCGCCTCCACCGCCACCACCTTAGCGGTGTTCTTACCTCTCATGTTCTGGCCCGATACCATGGGCGACTTCATGCTCTTCATTCCGCTCACCGTGATGATCACCCTCAGCGCATCCTTGCTCATGGCGCTCATCGTTATCCCCGCCCTAGGTGTCTGGTTGGGCAAGCCTGGGGCCATAGATGAGAAAAGCCTACGCACTATGCAGGCGGCCGAGCGCGGAGACTTTTCCGCCCTCGGGGGAATGACCGGTCACTATGTAAACCTATTAGCTAAGTTGCTGCGCGCGCCCCTGAAGACCCTCATGGCGGTCTTTGCCATCATGTTTGGCACCCTCATATTGTATGGCTTGGTGGGCAAAGGGGTGGAGTTTTTCCCCAGCGTGGACGCCGAGATCGCCCTGGTCGATGTGCGCGCGCGCGGCAATTTATCGTTGCAGGAGCGAGACGCCCTCGTGCACCAAGTGGAGAAGCGCCTCTACCCCATGACCGAGATTAAGACCCTCTACACCACCAGCTTTGTGGCAGCGCCCAATGACGGCAAGAGCGCCGTGGACTTAGTGGGCCGCATTCAACTCGAACTGGTGGATTGGCAACAGAGGCGTTTGGCGGTCGATATTTTGGAAGATATTCGAGCCCGCACTCAGGACATTGCCGGCATCATCATCGAGACTCGGGTAAAGGAAGGCGGCCCAGCACAAGGTGCCGCCATTCAACTGGAGGTTTCTGGCCCGCACAACGAAACCTTGCTGGCCGTGGTGGCAAAGATGCGGCAGCAACTGGATAAAGACCCAGATTTGAGGGACATTAAAGACTCCCGCCCGTTAGAAGGCATAGAGTGGGAACTGGCTGTGGACCGCGAGGCGGCCAGTCGCCTAGGAGCCAGCGTCAACTCGGTGGGCAACCTAGTGAAGATGGTCACCACCGGGCTAAAGCTGGGTTCTTACCGCCCAGACGATGCCGACGATGAAATCGACATACGCCTGCGCTACCCCAGTGCCCACCGCACCCTAGAGCAAATGGATGACCTCAGGGTGAGCTATCAAGGGCAATTGGTGCCCATCAGCAGCTTCACCACCAAGACCGCTCAGCAAAAAAGCGGCAACATAGTGCGCAGCGGCAGCAAGCTACGCTACATGATCAGCGCCGAGGTGCAGACGGGCATCAATGACGCGGCCAAGCGCATGCAGATTCAGTCGCTGCTGGCACACACCCAATTGCCCGCTGGGGTGCAGTATCGCTTCACCGGCAACGCCGAAGAGATGGAGAAAACCGGCCGCTTCCTAGGACGCGCCTTCTTGCTGGCCATATTCATGATGGTGGCCATCTTAGTGACCCAGTTTAATAGCCTATACCGCACGGGCCTAGTGCTGAGCGCCATCGTGCTCTCGTTTGCTGGGGTCTTCATGGGCCTGATGATACGCGGGGAACCGTTCGGCATCGTCATGAGCGGCGTGGGCATGATCGCCTTAGCGGGGGTGGTGGTGAACAACAACATAGTGTTGATCGACACCTACGCGCGCCTGCGTAAAGAGGGCTTAGCGGCCGCCGATGCCGCCCTGCGAACCGGCGCGCAACGACTGCGCCCCGTGCTGCTCACCACCGTGACCACAGTGTGCGGCTTGATTCCCATGGTATATCAGCTCAACATCAACCTCGTGGGCCGTGACATACTGGTGGACGCGCCCAGCTCGCAATGGTGGACCCAATTGTCCACCGCCATCGCCGGTGGCCTCACCTTTGCGACCCTGCTCACTCTGTTATTAACCCCCTGCTTGCTGGTGCTGGTCGATCAGAGAAAGGATCGTCGGCAGGCATTAGAGCTTGAGCAATCGCGTTAAAATAAAGGTAAATTAATCTATAGCTTGCACTGTATGTTAGAGGCGTTAAACTTGTGCAACATACAGTACAGGTACACGTCATGAATGTGGTTAATTTTTCAGAAGCCAGAAATCAATTAAAAGGCGTTCTTGATCGCGTGGTTGCAGATGTAGACTGCACTATCATCTCTCGGCGTGATGCGGAAGATGCCGTGGTCATGTCTTTGGCCCATTACAACAGCCTCATGGAAACCGTGCATTTATTAAAAAGTCCTGCCAATGCAGCCCACTTAGAAAAGTCCATCGAACAATACCGTCAAGGTAATACTCTGCAAAATGACCTAATCGATGACTGAAATACTTTCATGGACGAAAGAAGCCTGGTCTGATTACCTCTATTGGCAAATTCAAGATAAAAAAACACTCAAACGAATTAACAAACTTATCTCTGAAACGCAGCGAACCGCATTTTCAGGTATTGGAAAACCAGAGCCATTAAAAGAAAATTTATCTGGTTTCTGGTCGAGGCGCATAGATGAAAGCAATAGGCTGGTCTACGCGGTGGATGACAACCAATTAACCATCATTTCATGCCGCTACCATTACCAAAAATAACGGTGACTATTCACTCAATATTTCTTCTCTATGCTGTGCTTGCCGAACTCAATGCAGTTACGCAGACATTAGCAGCAAATACTCTATGAATTACGCCTATGATTGCTCCCCTCGCCGCTTTATCATCTATGCTCAAAGCATGATGGGGGGATGATTATGGGGTTAAGGCAGTGCTATCTATACTGCTTAGTGGGCTTGCTGAGCCCGCTATTTGCAGGTCCTGCCCAAGGTCTTGGGCATTATCAATATTTACAGGCCGAACAACAGCTAAGGAAAGGTCAGCTGGGGCAATATCGCCAGACCCTAACCAAGCTCGATGAACACCCCTTGCTGCCCTATTTACAGGCCAACAAATTACGTCGCCTGTTTTACAAGACCCCCATAGATGAACTCGATCGTTTCTTCGCACAACACAAAGGCCAACCCGTTGCTAAGCTGCTTAGGCGGCGCTGGGTTTGGTACTTGGCGGCCCGCCAAGACTGGCGCTTGTTCCTAGAGTATATTGGTCCCACCGAGAACCTAAGCCTACGCTGCCACCGAGTGACCGCCCTCGAATCCACCCATCATAGGTTCGATGCCTTACTAGAAGGGCAGGCGCTGTGGCTCATGGGGGTTTCCCTGCCCAAAACCTGCGACAAGGTCTTCGCCAATTGGCAGCGTAACGGCTACCTGAGCGCAGACCTTATTTGGCAACGCCTGCTCATCGCCCAAGACAAGCGTCAATACAAGCTAGTGCGTTTTCTACAAAAGAAGCTCTCGGGCACCCTAAAAAAACAAGCACGCACCGTGCGCAGCCTATGGCGACGCCCGGCTAATATACTCGATGATAAACGCCTGCTCGCGCTTGGCCCTAAGGCCCGCACTCTGCTCATCACTAAGGCGCTCAAGTATCAACCAGACCGCCTCTATGAACTGGCTGAGCTTAATTTGTTACTCGGCCTAGATGAAAAACAGCTGCATCAAATCGAACTCACCGCCCTCACTTATGCGGCCAAGCATGCCGGTCCCCATAGTTATCTGTGGTACCGACAGGCGCAACAAAATAACGTCCTCGATGCCGAGTTAGAAGAAAACTTCCTGCTAGGGGCGGTGAAATCGCAAGACTGGCCGCTCTACAGCCACCTCTACAAGATGGCCCGCCAGCCCATAAAGGACACCGCCAGATGGCAGTATTGGCAAGCTAGGGCGCTGCAATCACTGGGCTCTGCTGGCCACGAGAGCCGCCACTTTTACCGCCTAGCGGCACTCGAGCGTGACTTCTATGGCTTTCTGGCCAGCCAAAAACTGGGCATCAGCGCCACCATGAATCACACCCCCACGCATGTGCCCAGCGCCACCCTGCAACGCATCCGCATGCAGCCTGCGGTTAAGCGCGCTATGGTCTTCTTGGATTTAGGCCGTATCAGCGATGCCCGCCGAGAGTGGCAATATGCCTTTAATCACTTAGATGACGCTGGCCGTCAGGCGCTGGCGGTCATCGCCGGGCGCTTAGATTGGTCCGACCGCCCCATCATGACCCTCGCCCAACAAAAGAGCTGGCACGACTTGCAACTGCGCTTCCCCTTGGCCCATGAGAGCCTGTTCGAGCAGGCGGCCCGTAAGACTCGCATCAGTAAAAACTGGATATATGGCGTGGCCCGCCAAGAGAGTGCGTTCATGTACGACGCCAGAAGTCCGGTGGGGGCCACCGGCCTCATGCAACTCATGCCCAGCACGGCAAGGTCGGTGAGTCGCCAGCAGCGCATAAAATATTCTAAGAAACGCCTGCTTGACCCCGCATACAACATTCGCCTAGGCAGCTCCTATTTAAAGCAATTACTCACACGCTATAAAGGTAACCGAGTGCTGGCCACGGCGGCCTACAATGCTGGCCCCGGCAGTGTTAATCGTTGGTTAAAAAAATTCTCGGGGCCGCTGGATGTCTGGATAGAACGCATTCCCTACCAGGAAACCCGAGAGTACGTGCAAAAAGTGCTCGCCTACAGCACCATTTATTCCTATCGGCTAGGGCAGCTACAGCCCATATTTGACCGCGACACCCTCAGCGCCTGGGCCAGCATCACCCCCACCGATATTGAAATATCCAAGGCCAACGGCAGGCGGAAAAATAAAGGTTAGCTATGCTAATGATACAGGAGTCGATCTAGATGGATGAGCAACCGTGACCAACTCAAGCGATCAATACAACATCAAGCAACATGGCTCCAGCGCCTCTAACCCAGATTTAGACTGGAGCCAGATTAAAGAAACCATCACTATGCTGGCGCTGGCCGTGGCTCAGGTCGAATCCTCCATGACGGATGGAGCCCAAAGTGTCGATACGCTCACTCAGTCCTTCACCCATATGGCCCACTACATCAAGAAGATTCGCACCGTGACCCAAAAGGTCACCGTAGACACCCTACCCACCTTTCAAAAAGTCATCGAGAGTACCGCCCTCACCCTAGAAGAGAATGTCCAAGAGGCGGTGGTGGCCTTTCAATTTTACGACCGTATCTCACAGCGCCTAGACCATGTTTGCAACAGCCTCGATCAATTAGGCGGCCTCATCAATGATCCCGCCGCCCTCTACAACCCCAGTAGCTGGCATGAGTTACAGGAAAAAATAAAAAGCTCCTACTCCATGGAGGCCGAACGCATCATGTTTGAGCATATATTAAGGGGCCACAGCATTCAGGATGCCCTAGAGATTTACCGGCACCACTTCAATAAAAATGAAGAGGGCGCATCCAGCGAAGGTGGTGATGAAATTGAGTTGTTCTAATCTCTTTATTGGTCAGCTCATGGCTGCCGCTATTCAACGGCTACGCTAAATTGTAACTGGGCCAGACGCTTATACAATTCAGAGCTTTTCAATAATTGCTCGTGGCTGCCGATGTCCACCAGCTTGCCATTATCAAACACCGCGATGCGATCCACGTGCGCCACTGTGGCCAGCCGGTGAGCAATAATCAGGGTGGTGCGATCCTTCATTAATTCATTAAGCGCCTGCTGCACATGAAATTCACTCTGCGCATCCAGTGCACTGGTGGCTTCATCGAGCAACAGTATCTTAGGATCTCTGAGGATGGCGCGGGCAATGGCCAAGCGCTGCCTTTGCCCACCCGATAACTTCACCCCAGACTCCCCTAAGAAAGACTCGTAACCATCGGGTAACTGCTCGATGAACTCATGGGCATGGGCGGCCTTAGCGGCGGCGATCACCTGTTCTAGGCTGGCATCTGGACAGCCATATCTAAGGTTATCCAATACATTGCTGCTGAACAACACGGGCTGCTGAGGCACCAGCGCATACTGGCTGCGCAGCTCCTGCAAGTTTAAATTAGACAGGTTTTTCCCCGCCAGTTCGATGCTGCCAGACTGCGGATCACGAAACCGCAACAACAAATCAAACAGGGTAGATTTACCGGCGCCCGATGGCCCCACCAAGGCGATGCGCTCACCGGCCTTTATGGCTAGGGTTAAGGTATCTATGGCCTTATAATTGGGCCGTAATGGGTAGGTATAATCGACGTTTTTAAATGCCAGCAGGGGTTCGTCGTCAGCGGGTTGCAGGGGTAACTTGGCGGCGTTAACGGCCGACACGATCTGCGCTTCGGTGGCTAATAATTCTCGTATGCGCTCCACCGCACCGGCAGCTCGCTGTACCTCGCCGTACACTTCGGTGACCGCTGCCAACGAACCGGCCACCATGATGGCGTAGAAGACAAAGGCGGAAAGATCACCGGCGGAAAGTTTGCCATCGAGCACATCGTTGCCCCCCACAAACAGCATGCCAGCCACCGCCCCCATAACCAACATCATCACTAGCGCAATCAACACCGCACGGTGACGAATACGCTGCAAGGCCACATCGAATGCCCCCTCGGCGGCTTGCGAAAATTGCTTGTTCACCATGTCTTCACGGGTAAAAGCCTGTACCACCTTAATGTGTTGCAGGCTCTCCCCCGCCCAGGCACCTACGGTCGCTACCTTATCCTGACTCATACGGGACAATTCTCTTACTTTGCGGCCAAAAAAGATCAAGGGGAAGACAATTAACGGCACCACGATCAGCACGATGAGGGTGAGCTTAACATTGCTTATGAACATCAGGACGAGCCCGCCCAGAAAGGTTAGGCTGTTACGCAGGGCGAAGGAGAAAGAAGAGCCGATGACCGTCTGTAACAAGGTAGTATCTGTGGTGATGCGACCCTGGATCTCCCCTGCTAGGTTGTCTTCGAAGAAACTGGGGGTCAGACCCACTAAGTGATCGTAGAGTTTGATACGAATGTCCGCCACCACTCGCTCGCCAATCCAAGACACCATGTAGAAGCGAAAAAATGCCCCAATGGCCATGAAAAAGGTGATGACGCCAAACAGGCTCAGGGCATAGGCCAACCCCTCACGTGATTCAGCCGCAAAACCTTCGTCCACCATGAGGCGTATACCCTGCCCCATAGATAAGGTGAGGGCAGCGGTCATCAACAACGCCAACAGGGCAAGCACTAAGCGTAGTCGATAGGGTTTAATAAATTGCCATAACCAACGGAGCATATACTGTGTTTCCAATGTTATTAAGGCGCCCATGTAATCATGCAGGGACTCTTATTGATACAAGCACGCGCGGAATAACTGGTGGCAGGCCACGCCATCGGTGACAGCCGCTTGCTTGAAAATCGCTAGGACGGTACCCTTTTGCTTTTAATGTATTTGGAAATTGGCTATGCACCGCTTTAAACATGTACTGACGAGCGCCTTGCTGGCCACCCTCACACTCATCCTCAGCGGTATGAGCCATGCCACCATAGTGCAAATGCAAACCCAGTTTGGCCACATAGAAATAAACTTATTTGACCAAAGCACCCCCAAGACGGTGGCAAATTTTCTTAGCTATACCGCCGATAACCGCTACGACAACACGCTGCTGCATCGCGCCATAACCGATTTTATCGTCCAAGGTGGTGGCTATACCCTCGACGAAGCACTTGCCTTGCAGAGCGTGAGTAAAGAAGACCCTGTCAGCAATGAACCCGTATACTCCAACGTCCGCGGTACCATCGCCATGGCCAAATTTGCTTGCAGCCCAGACAGCGCCACCTCTGAGTGGTTTATCAACATGAATGACAACAGCGCTAATTTAGACAGCCAAAACGGCGGCTTCACCGTATTTGGGCAGGTGACAGAAGCGGGCATGGCGGTCTTGGATGAAATTTCGGCGCTGCCCACCTTCAATTTATCTGGCACCCTTGCCAACACCCCCTTGCAGAACTTTAGCGTGGAAGATGCCAACAACTCCAATAGTGTCGTGGCGGAAAATTTTGTCTATATCGATACTATCCAGATAACAGATACCGACGTGAACAGTGCCGCTACGTTAACACCAGCCCTTAATACCTTAATTGCCAATAGCAGTAATAGTGACTGCAATGGGGGCAGCGACCATGGCGGTGGGGTGACATCTGCTGGATTTTTACTGTTGATGCTATCCATATTGGGACTAAGCAGGCGAGCAACATTAACGGGCAATAATTAGTCCACTGGGGCTATCTCAATAGGTACCTGCTATTAATGGTCTCTTTGGCTTACCCTGCCCCGCAGTTGCTTGTTTTGACCGTGCTTGGTTTTTTTGTTCATGCGCTTTTGCTGGGAAGAGCGAGAGGGCTTAGTAGCCCGACGTTTTTTCTGCACCACGGTGGCCTGACGAATCAGCATCACTAACCTGTCCAAAGCCGCCTGCCGATTAAGCTCCTGACTGCGATGCTCTTGAGATTTTATCACCACCACACCGTCTTTAGTGATGCGGTAATCTTGCAGGGCTAACAGGCGCTCTTTGTAGAAATCGGGCAGGCAGGAGTGGTTAATATCGAAACGCAGGTGTATGGCAGACGATACTTTATTGACATTTTGCCCGCCAGCACCCTGAGAGCGCATGGCGGTCATTTCAATTTCGGAATCGGCAATTGAGACACTGTGGGAAATAAATAACATGTAACCACCTCGTTGGTAGCGAGATGTTACTGGGTTTGGCTACCTTTAGCCACCAGCAGGCATAAGCCTAACAGGGTAATCGCATTAAAATTAAAGTCGTACCATTGCACTCCCCGCCAGCCTGAAATGGTG
>CAJXIK010000003.1 GCA_913054445.1 uncultured Bermanella sp. | reverse complement strand
CAGCTCGACTCCACGAGCCAAAAGCCCCCAATACGTCAGCAAAAAAAACTCATCCCACCAATAAGTTTTCACCCTTAGCGTATACGAGGGTCTCATCCAGCGCCTTGCTGAACTTACCGATAATCTCGTCTATCTGCGCGTTATCCACAATCAATGGCGGGCAGAAGGCGACCGACGCACCCGCCACCACCCGCACGATCAAGCCGTGGTCTTGGCAGGCCTGGGTGATGAAACCCGCCACCGCCGCGCCGACGAATGGCTGGCCGCTGGCTTTGTTGGCCACCAACTCAATCGCGCCAATCATGCCTGCGCCACGCACCTCGCCCACCAGCGGGTGATCTTTAAACTTGGCCAGCTGGGCTTGTAGGTAAGCGCCGGTTTGGGCGGCCTTGGCAAAGATGTTGTCTCGTTGGTAAATCTCTAGGGTCTTGAGAGCAACCGCGCAGGCCAGTGGATGGCCCGAGTAAGTGTAGCCGTGGCCAAACACCCCTAGGCTGGCGCTGGGCTCTATCATGGCTTGGTACATGTCGCCCCGAATGGCCGCGGCGCTAATGGGCAGGTAGGCAGATGATAACTGCTTGGCGAGGGTCATCATGTCTGGGCTGTTAATGCCCATGGTGGTGCAGCCAAAATCGTTGCCGGTGCGGCCAAAGCCGGTGATTACCTCGTCGGCCCAGAATAAAATATCGTGTTTGTTGAGCAGCGCCTGAACTTTTTGGTAGTAACCCGCGGGAGGTACGATCACGCCGCTAGCACCGGTGATGGGTTCGGCGATGAAGGCGGCGATGGTATTGGCCCCTTCTTTAAGAATGAGGGTTTCTAGGTTGGCGACGATGCGCTCTACAAATTGCGCTTCGCTTTCGGCGTTTTGCTGGCCACGGTAGTAGTGTGGCGCGTCGGTGCGCAAGATGCCCAGGGCCGTCACCGGCAGGTCGAAGTGATGCTGGTTGATGGGTAGGCCGGTGAGCGCTGCCGCCGCCACGGTTACTCCGTGGTAAGAGCGTTCGCGGGCGATAATCTTGAATTTTTCGGGCTTACCGATGGCGTTAAAATAGTAGCGCAACATCTTTATCTGGCTGTCGTTGGCATCCGAACCCGAGCTACCAAAAAATATCTTGGCGTCCTTTATGGGCAGCATGGCGGCTAATTTTTCCGCCAAATCCATGCCCACCTGGTGAGTCTTGCCGCCAAACATGTGGCTGTAAGACAGCTTGCGCATTTGCTGTGTGGCCACCTCGATTAACTCTTCGTTGCCGTAACCGAGGGCGGTACACCATAAACCGGCCATGGCCTCGATGTAGCGCTTGCCCTCGTTGTCAAAGACGTAGGCCCCTGCGCCGCGCTCTATGGTGAGGGTCTCGGTGTGTTTAAAGTTGGTGGTGGGGTAGATGATGGCGCTCATGTTGGTCTCCTGCTAAATATCAAACCTAGCGATTTAAACCGCCCATGCAGATGTATTTAATCTCTAAATAATCATCCAAGCCAAACTTAGAGCCTTCACGGCCCTGGCCCGATTCTTTGATGCCGCCAAAGGGGATCACCTCAGAGCTGATGGCGGTCTCATTTACGCCCACCATGCCGTATTCCAAGGCTTCTGCCACGCGCCAGCTGCGGGCGATGCTCTCGCTGTAAAAGTAGGCCGCTAAGCCAAACTCGGTGTCGTTGGCCATGGCGATGGCCTGCTCTTCTGTGCTGAACTTAAAGATGGGGGCCACCGGGCCAAAAATCTCCTCGCGGAATACCGCCATAGTGTGGTCAACGTTGGTGAGAATGGTCGGCTCGTAGAAGTGGCTGCCAAGATCGCTGATACGGCCCCCGCTCACCACGTTGGCGCCTCGTGCCACCGCGTCTTCTACCTTGGCATGAATGCCGGCGGCGGCTTGTGCGCTGATGAGCGGGCCATGGGTGCTGGCGGCGTCTAGGCCATCACCGAAGCGAAACTCGGCGACGGCGGCCGCTAGGCGCGTCACAAATTCATCGTAAATGCCGTCTTGCACTATGATGCGATTCGAACAAATGCAGGTTTGCCCCGAGTTGCGGAACTTGGATAGCAAGACGCCTGCCATGGCCATGTTAAGGTCGGCGTCGTCGAAGATGATGAGCGGCGCGTTGCCGCCCAGCTCCATGGAAGTGCGCTTCACGGTGGCTGCACACTGTTGCATCAGCAGCTTGCCCACAGGGGTCGAGCCGGTGAAGGTGAGTTTTCTAACCCGAGGGTTGCGGGTGAGTTCGCCGCCGATGGCCGCCGCGTCTATGCCTGGCACCACGTTAAAGACCCCGGCTGGCACCCCAGCGCGGCGCGCCAGCTCGGCTAGGGCGAGGGCCGAGAACGGGGTCTCGGCCGCCGGTTTAAGCACGACGGTGCAGCCCACCGCTAGGGCCGGTGCCACCTTGCGGGTGATCATGGCGTGGGGAAAGTTCCAGGGGGTGATGGCGGCCACCACGCCCACAGGCTGTTTGATGGCGATGGCGCGGCGATCGCTTTGTGCCGCCGGCAGGGTGCTGCCGTAGACGCGTTTGCCTTCCTCGCTAAACCACTTAATAAAGGCGGCCCCATAGGCGATTTCGCCCATGGATTCGCAGAGGGGTTTGCCTTGTTCTATGGTCATGATACGCGCGAGGTCTGCTTGGTTATCTATCACTAGCTGGTGCCAGCGCTCGAGGATGGCGCTGCGCGCCTGTGCCGATTCGGCCTGCCACGCGGTTTGCGCTGCCTGTGCGGCCTCGATGGCGATGCCTGTTTGCGCCGCGCCCATGTTGGCCACGTCGCCCAAGTGTTGGCCGTTTGCTGGGTTGCTGACGGCGAAGGTCTGTGTGTCGGCTGCGTCTAGCCAGCGGCCATCGATGAAGCCCTGGTACTTTAGCAGGCTTGGGTCGTTAAGCTGGAAATCCATGGTGGCTACCCTGTGGTCTTGGTGAGCGCCGTGATAAAGCTGGTTCATCATGGCTGATACTATTACTTAGTAGAGTGTAACCGATCAATCAATGGTCTGTGGTGTGCTCTAAGTATTTCGGGCTAATCCTAGGGTTGCCTTTGGGTGGTCATGGCTTACTCTTAGTGGGCACGTTACTAAGGGATTATGATGAGCAAACTTAAACTAACCTACTTCGATTTTAACGGTGGCCGTGGCGAAAGTGTACGCCTGGCCTTGTCCATAGGCGGGGTGCCATTTGAGGATCGGCGGGTGGTCTTTAAAGACTGGCCCGCGCTCAAGGCGAGCATGCCATTTGCGGCATTGCCGGTGCTGGAGATAGACGGCAAGCAGGTGGCGCAGTCGAATTCTATTAACCGTTATGTGGGTAAGCTGTGTGATTTGTATCCCAGCGACCCATACCAGGCCCTGTTGTGTGATGAGGCCATGGACGCGGTGGAGGAGATAGTGGCTAAAATAAGTGCCACGATGTTTATTGATGAAGACGCAAAAAAGGTGCAGCGTGAGGCCATCGCTGCCGGCCCGCTGACACTGTATCTCGCTCGCTTACAGGCCTATTTAAAAGAGCGTGGCGGTGAATTTTTCGCCGCAGAGCGTCTCACCATGGCCGACCTCGTGGTCAGTCTGTGGGTAAGAAGCTTGCGTGGCGGACATTTAGACTACATAGCAGCCGATTTAACCGATAAGGTGGCCCCCTTGTTGGTGCAACATCAAGTGCGTGTGGCACAGCACCCAGCGATTGTGGCCTACTATCAGGATCATTAACCCTCCGCTAAGCAGGTAAACGATGCCATCAGCCCAGCCAGCCCCTGTTATGTTCGTATCCCACGGCGGCGGGCCCTTGCCCCTGCTGGCCGACCCCGGCCATGCAGAGCTCTGCGCCACCCTACAAACCATGGCGGCGGCCGCGACTAAGCCCGCTGCCATCGTGGTGATCAGCGCCCACTGGGAAGAGGCGGGCTTTCATGTTAGCAGCCATGCCCAGCCGTCATTGCTCTATGACTATGGTGGCTTTCCCCCAGCGGCTTATGAACTGAGCTATGCCGCCCAAGGCCTGCCATCGTTGGCGGCTGAGGTGCAGGCTCGGTTGTTGGCCGCGGGTTTGCCTGCCACCCTTGCACCCACTAGGGGGTTTGACCACGGGGTGTTTGTGCCCTTGAGTATCATGTATCCCCAGGCAGACATTCCTGTGGTGTGTGTGTCGTTAAATAGCAACTTGGACCCTTTGCAGCATGTGGCGTTAGGCGGGGCACTGGCAGCGCTGCGAGACGATAACGTCTTGATATTGGGCTCGGGCATGTCGTTTCATAACATGCATTTGATTTTCGATGCACAGGCCGCGCAAACGGTTAATGCCAGTGAAGGCTTTAATAATTGGCTGGATCACACGTTAGCAGCAACATCAAAGAGCAAGCAGGGGGCCGACAGCACCGCCGAGGCCCTAATAGATTGGCAGAATGCTCCCCATGCGCGCACCTGCCATCCCCGCGAAGAGCACCTGTTACCCCTGCATGTGTGTTATGGCGCGGCGCAGGCGAGGGTTGAGCGCAGTTATAAACTCAACATATTAGGGGTGGATTCCCGCTGTTATATTTGGCAATAGATTCGCGCAACGAGCGCTGAGCCTCTAAATTCGTGCGCGTCAGCATTGTTCCAATTATTGGAAAAATCAATTCAACTTTAGCCTGTTTATCGCATTTATAACTATGGGTACACTATGCGCCATTGAAAATGGTCGGGTTAGGCCATATATAGGGTTACACTCATACTTTGGTAGCACCCAGAATATCAGCCGAATCACTCATAGCGGAGGCACATATGGCAAGGGTACGTAATAAAGTCCTGATCCCAGTGGGTCAGAATCAAAACCACGAGGCGCAATTTGTCAGCTTTCATGGCCTAAATGACGACAAAGAGCACTTGGCCCTGGTTTTTAAGGGGGCCGACACGAGTCAGGCGGTACCCTTAGTGCGTCTGCACTCCGAGTGTTTAACCGGCGATATCTTTCACTCGGCGCGCTGCGACTGTGGCAAGCAGCTGGATGAGGCGGTGGAGACCATGGCCAAAGAGGGCGGCATCATCCTCTATCTGCGTCAGGAAGGTCGTGGCATTGGGCTGTACAATAAACTCGACGCCTACGCCCTGCAAGATACCGGCATGGACACCTTTGCCGCGAATCGCGCCCTCGGGTTCGATGATGATCTTAGAGACTTTTCGGTGGCGGCGCAGATGTTGAGCGCCCTCGGGGTTGAGCACATCGATTTATTGACCAACAACCTAGAGAAAGTAAAGACCATCGAAGAGCAGGGGGTGCGCGTGCGCAAGCAGCAATCCACCGGCGTATTCTACAATCGTCATAATGGCCATTACCTGCAGGCCAAGGTCGAGCTGGCCAACCACCAAATTGACTTGCAAGACTTGCTGACGCAGGTGCCTAGCCCAGCTTAAGGGCTGGGGGAGGGCAGTAAGCTTAACTCGTCAGCCCTCTTGAATTAACGTACCATGCGCGCTTATCTCCCTCCCTCAGCGCAATCTGCCTGCCAGGAACATCATGAAAAAAACATTTTCCCTCTCCCACCCTAAGCTTAATAGCGCCCGTCTGGTGGATTCCATCAAGCACGAAGTAAAAAAGTACATTAAGCGCGAGCGTAACAAGCAGTTACCCAGTGGCGTAGACTACTGGGATTTCGATTGTAAATACGGCAGCAGCGAGCAGGCAGCTGAGCCGATTCATCTGGCCGAAATTAACAAATGCATAGATGGCGCGGTGAAGGATGAGCTGGCGTCGTTTTATTTAGAGGTTTTGGTAAAAGAGGCTGTTCGCGGAGAATAAAGAGTTAACGCGGCACCATTAATGGTGGGTCGCCTTGAGCAAGTGAGTTTCTGTATTAGGCTTATTTCTATACACGGCAGTATAAAAATGGCTTAACTGGGAATCTCCACATGATCCTGTATTTTATTATCACGCTTGCCTGCACTGTGGGCCTGTGTTTTGGTGCTTTCCGCTTTTTTGCTCGGCAGGTCGCCAGTCTTAGCTTAAAGCTCGACGATGGCCGCGGCTATTATCTCGTGTGCGTGCTACTAATTACCTTCTTTGGTTCGGCCCTGGCCTATTATGGGGGAGGGTTGCTGGGATATGTCCAGAATAGCGTGCAGTTGGACCGGCTGGGCATCGTGATTATGCTCAATACGCTGGTGGCGTTGGCGGCGCTTACCTATGGTTTGCTGCACTTTAAGGAAGGGGAGCGCTATTAAAAGCATAAAAACGTCGCCATTACTCAAATAGAGGGTGAAATCCCCGTGGCTATCTCGTATAATTCGCGCCTCGTTTCCCCCGACGAAGCCCTAAAACGGAGTTATCGACCGATTTAGAACCAATAAGTTGGTAATTTACCTGATTAGGCGGAAAGAAAATATTATGAAAACATATACAGCAAAACCCGAAACAGTAAAACGCGAATGGTTGATCGTGGATGCAGAAGGCCAGACTCTTGGTCGTCTAGCAACTGCTATCGCCCTTCGTCTACGTGGTAAGCATAAGGCTGAATACACGCCTCACGTTGACACCGGTGATAACATCATCGTCATCAACGCGGACAAGGTTGCGGTAACCGGTGCCAAGGCACAGGATAAGATGTACTACCGTCACACCGGTTACCCAGGTGGTATCCGTGAGATCAACTTTGATGACCTACAAGCGCGTAGGCCTGGTCGTGTAGTCGAGCTAGCGGTTAAAGGCATGCTTCCTAAGAACCCTCTTGGTCGTGCAATGTTCACTAAGTTGAAAGTGTATGCTGGTACTGAGCATCCACACGCTGCACAACAACCAAAAGAATTGAAGGTTTAAGGGGATTATCATGGCTACAACTCAAAACTACGGTACTGGTCGTCGTAAGTCTTCTACAGCACGCGTTTTCTTGCGTCCTGGAACAGGCAAAATCATGATCAACAAGCGTTCTATTGAAGAATACTTTGGTCGTGAAACGTCTCGCATGGTCGTACGTCAGCCGCTAACGCTGACCGAAAACCTAGAGAAGTTCGATCTTTACATCACTGTTAAAGGTGGTGGTGCTTCTGGTCAAGCGGGTGCTATCCGTCACGGTATTACTCGTGCATTGATGGAATACGATGAGACTCTACGTCCTTCTCTACGTGCTGCGGGTTACGTTACTCGTGATAGCCGTGAAGTTGAGCGTAAGAAAGTTGGTCTACGTAAAGCTCGTAAGAAGCCTCAGTTCTCTAAGCGTTAATCGCTGCGAACAAGATGCTTCTAAGAAACGCTCAGGTGCTAAGCACCTGGGCGTTTTTGCGTTTCTGGCTCGCTGTTTTTATGGGGTGTTGTGCCGAGGCTTGGCTTTGTCATTTGATTAAAAGTAGCTAAAACAATTACTTATCCTTAACTTAGGTGGGGTTAATTGATTTGGCTCCTTGTTAATGTGGCGACATTTCATTACTATTCGTGCCAAATTTTTCGATGATCTATAATTCAGGCAGTGTTGCTGGGTTTTGGTCGTAAAGAGCCCTTTAGGCACATGTTCTTGTTATTTTTGCAAAGCGTGTTATACAAAGTGGCTACGATTATAAAGAATTCTAAAAAGTGGATGGGAGAATGCCTGAATGAGTAATGATGGCGTAAATAATGGCAGACGCCGCTTCCTCATCGCAACAACCGCGGTGGGTGGTGGTATCGGTGCTGTGGGTGTGGCCGTACCTTTTGTTAAATCTTGGAATCCAAGTGAAAAAGCAAAGGCGGCGGGAGCACCTGCTAAAGCAGATATAAGCAAGGTCGAACCTGGCTCCATGATTGTTGTGGAGTGGCGTGGTAAGCCTGTGTACGTGGTGCGTCGCACCGATGAGGTGATTGGATTGTTGGCAGGCTTGGCTGAAGAGCTAAAAGACCCTAACAACACCGTTACCTCTCAGCAACCCGCTTACGCGAACAATATATTCCGTTCTCGTAAAGAGGACCTTGTGGTGATCGAGGGGGTTTGTACTCACTTGGGTTGTGCGCCTAAGTATTTCCCTGAGGTGAAGCCGCAGGCATTCCAGGATAACTGGAAGGGTGGTTTCTATTGCCCTTGTCACGGTTCTCGCTTCGACTTGTCGGGCCGAGTGCTGAAGGGTTCACCTGCGGGCAAAAACTTGCGCATTCCACCTTATTCTTATGTGGATGAGAACACTTTGATTATTGGTGTGGACGAGGAGAACGCATAATGAGCAAAGTTTCCGATTTCATGGCGTGGGTGGATCATCGTGTCCCCCTGACCGCCACCTTCGAAAAGCATATGTCCAAGTACTATGCCCCGAAGAACTTTAACTTTTGGTATTTCTTCGGCGTATTTGCCTTCTTGATGCTGGCCAACCAGATCCTTACCGGTGTTTGGTTGACCATGTCCTTCACGCCGACGGCGGAAGAGGCCTTCGCCTCGGTTGAATACATCATGCGTGACGTGGAGATGGGCTGGCTGATTCGCTATATGCACTCCACCGGCGCGTCTTTCTTCTTTATTGTTATCTACATGCACATGTTCCGTGGCCTGTTGTACGGCTCCTACCAGAAGCCTCGTGAGCTTATCTGGATATTCGGCATGGCTATCTACCTAATGTTGATGGCAGAGGCCTTCATGGGTTATGTGCTGCCTTGGGGCCAGATGTCTTACTGGGGTGCGCAGGTAATTATCTCGCTGTTTAGTGCGATTCCTATTGTGGGTGATGACTTAGTAACCTGGATTAAGGGTGATTTCTTAATCTCCGGCATTACCTTGAACCGTTTCTTCGCTCTGCATGTTATTGCCTTGCCGCTGGTGATCGTGGCCCTAGTGTTCTTGCACATAGTGGCGCTGCACGAAGTGGGATCTAACAACCCTGATGGCGTCGACATCAAGAAGTATAAAGATGAAGAGGGTCGCCCCTTAGACGGCGTACCTTTCCACCCTTATTACACTGTGCACGACCTAGTGGGCATCGTAGTATTCCTGTTTGTCTTCTGTTTTGTGATCTTCTTCTGGCCCGAAGGGAATGGTTATTTCCTTGAGCACGCCAACTTTGAAGAAGCTAACGGCCTGAAGACACCGGCTCATATTGCACCTGTTTGGTACTTCGGTGCTTACTACACAATCTTGCGTGTGGTGCCAGATAAGTTGCTCGGGGTTATCCTTATGGCCGGTGCGATCGCTATCCTGTTTGTGCTGCCTTGGTTGGATCGTAGTCCAGTTAAGTCTTGGCGCTATAAGGGTTGGATCTCTCGCATCAACATAATTGTGTTTGCCTTGTTCTTCATCTTGCTAACCTGGTTAGGCACTCAACCTGCCACGGGTATTTACGCAAAATTAGGCATAGTGGGTACGGTTGTTTATTTTGGTTGGTTTATTACCTTGCCGTTTATTTCAGCCAAAGAAAAAACCAAACCCGTACCAGAGAGGGTAACAGGCTAATGAAGACTCTAATTGCACTTGTATTTGCCATCCTGCCAGCGTTGTCGCTGGCCTCGGCTGGTGGCGTTCATCTCGATGAGATGAAAGTAGACCTGGAAGACAACGCCTCCTTGCAGCGCGGCGCAAAATATTTTGCCAACTACTGCATGGGTTGTCACAGCACTAAGTTTGCTCGTTATAACCGAGTCGCTCGCGACCTGGGTATTCCCGAAAACTTGATGGAGGAGAATCTCATCTTCGGCGAAAGCAAGGTTGGTAGCCTGATGAAGATCGCCATGCGCCCTGAAGATTCCAAGCAATGGTTTGGTGCGACACCTCCAGATTTAACCTTGGTGGCGCGTGTGCGTGGTGCCGATTGGATCTACACCTATCTGCGCAGTTTCCACCAGGACGATAGTCGTCCATACGGTGTGAACAACACGGTCTTTAAGGACGTGGGTATGCCTCATGTGCTGGAAGGCTTGCAGGGTATGCAGGTGAAGGGTTGTGCGCTGGTAGTGGTGGGTTTCGACCCGCTGACCGGTCAGGACATTAAAGAAGATTCTTGTGCCAAGGTAGATCACGACGGCAACCAGGTTGAGGTCTTGTATCTCGACAAGGAAGGCTCGTTGGATGCCAAGGCGTACGACAAGGTCGTGGCCGACCTGACCAACTTCCTAGTATATATGTCTGAGCCTATGGCGCTCGAGCGTCAACGCATGGGCTTCTGGGTGCTGTTGTTCCTAGCGCTATTGTTCGTGCCGGTTTATTACCTGAACCGTGAGTTCTGGCGTGACATACATTAATAGAAAAACACTCATTTGCGGTGATGCACTTCAGTCTAAGTAATATTAAGTTGAAGTGTTAAAGCAAACGGGAATTAAAATCCCCAAGACTCGGTGGTTGATGTATAATTGGCCACCGATTTTTTTGTTTTTAAAGTGAGGAAAACCTTTATGGGTGTTGTCGCCAAGCGCTCCTCCATGACCTTTTACTCCGATGGCTATGATTTATACTGCCATCGCGTGCGTATCGTCTTAGCCGAGAAAGGTGTTGCCGTAGAGATTCACGATGTGGATCCTGAGAATATACCCGAAGATCTAAGGTCTTTGAACCCATACAACCAGCTACCGACCTTGGTTGACCGTGACCTGGTTTTGTATGAAACCGGCATCATGATGGAATATTTGGATGAGCGTTTTCCTCATCCGCCTCTGTTGCCTGTCTATCCTGTGGCTCGTGCCGAGAGTCGCTCTCACCTGTATCGCATTCAGCGTGAGTGGTGCACCTTAGCCGATATTATTCTGGCTAAAAAAGATGAAGCCGCCGTGCTTGCCGCGCGCAAAGAATTGCGTGAGAGCCTTATCAGCACCTCGCCTATCTTCGCCGAGAAGCCGTACTTCATGAGCGATGAATACAGCATTGTGGATTGTTATACCGCTCCCTTGTTGTGGCGCTTGCCCATGATGGGAATCGATCTACCAGAGAAGCAGACCAAAGACCTGCAAGAATACATGGAGCGTTTATTCGAACGTGAATCCTTCCAGGTTAGCTTGTCTGAAGCTGAGCAGGAAATGCGCGAATGACCCCCAGCCGCCCCTATTTGATGCGTGCGCTGTATGAGTGGATTCAGGATAACGATTCCACTCCATACGTGTTAGTGGATGCTAATATTCTAGAGGTGCAGGTGCCGCAAGAGCATGTTAATGATGGGCAGATCGTGCTCAACATTAATGGCGGCGCGGTGCGTGACCTGCTCATCGATAATGAGGCCATGAGCTTCAGTGCGCGCTTTTCGGGTGTGACACAAAATATCTATGTGCCCATCGTGGCTGTCCTCGCTATTTACGCCAAAGAAAATGGCGAGGGCATGGTGTTTGGTAATGAAGCGGGTGCGCCTGATCCAAGCGAGACACCGCCACCGCCTAAGCCAAAAGAACGTCCCAGCGGTCGTCCTTCTTTGTCAGTCGTTAAGTAGACCTTACTTCAGACATAAAAAAACAGAGCCTAGGCTCTGTTTTTTTATGTCTGTCTATTTATGCCGCGAGGGCTATTCTAGCGGGCCAAACAGCTGCCAGTCGATGAGGTCGCACAGGCAGTGTATGGCCAGCAAGTGAACCTCCTGAATGCGTGCAGTGGTGTCTGACGGCACGCGAATTTCTATGTCCTCTGGCTGAAGGATGGCGCTCATGTCGCCGCCGTCCTTGCCGGTCAGTGCCACCACATGCATTTCTCGGTCGTGGGCGGCTTGAATCGCCTGGATGACGTTGGCGCTCATGCCGCTGGTCGATATGGCCAGCAGGATGTCGCCGCTGTTGCCCAAGGCGCGAATCTGCTTGGAGAAAATCTCGTTGTAGCTGTAGTCGTTGGCGATGGAGGTAACCGTGGAGCTGTCGGTGGTGAGAGCGATAGCAGGCAGGCTTGGTCGCTCGCGCTCGAAGCGGTTAAGCATCTCCGATGAAAAGTGCTGGGCGTCGCCTGCGCTGCCGCCGTTGCCGCAGCTTAAAACCTTACCGCCATTAAGCAAAGAGTTCACTATGCTGTCGCTGGCGAGCTCTATCGAAGGGGAAAGGATTTCCAAGGCCATTTGCTTAGTGTCGATGCTGTCTTGAAAGTGTTGCTGAATGCGTTCTTGAAATTGCATGGCGATAGTTGAATCCCGAGCGTCCAAAATTTTCACACAGCATACCACTTAAGACATTAAAGGCCAGAACTCAGGGGCGAGTGTGCAGGGTGATCGCATTAAAATTAAAGTCGTACCATTGCACTCCCCGCCAGCCTGAAATGGTGCTATTTCAGTTTTCGGCCGCCATTAATCCGTCCATGGAGGCTTCCTGAAGCATCCATGCTTCAGAGGCCTCAAACTGAAACAGCACCATTCCAAGCTCAAACTTTACAGCCTGCGATGTCTTCAATAATTGAGACTGAGCGGCCACGCGGGTTTAGATCAAATTTGGGTTGAGTGCTTTTTTAGGGTAAGCCCTCATGGATGACTTCTTATAAATAGAGAGGGGGTGACCTAAAAAAGCACTCAACCCAACTTTGGTCAGGAGGATTTCACAGGTTGATCCCTGTACTTATTTTAATACGATTGCCCTAGGCGAGTGCGCAGGGTGATCGCATTAAAATAAGTATAGGGTTTAATTTGCGGGCTTTAAGCTCACTTAGCCGCTAAGTCTCAAGTATTGAGGCTAGGCATTAGCTCGCTAGGAAGGCGTTTTTAAGCCACTCTATTGTCAGCCCTTGCGGGCTATCTTGCAGGGCGAGTACGTCAAACCGGCAGGCGGGAGGTTGGTTGCCGAAGTGTTTGAGCAAATAGAGTTGCGCGGCCTTGATGAGTTTTTGCTGCTTGTGATAATTGACACTGGCGGCGGCACCGCCGAAGTTCTGGTGCTTGCGGTAGCGCACCTCCACGAAGACCAGTTGTGTGTCATCTAGCATGATTAGGTCAATCTCGCCGCTGCGAAACTGCACGTTTTTTTCTTTGAGCTGCAAACCTTGCCGTTGTAAATACGCGCAGGCTTGTTTCTCAAATTGTTGGCCGACGGCCCGTTTGCTAAAGGGATTGCGCATGGGCTCCCGACTGAATCACTAGGGGTGCCTGAATCTTTTTGGCTAGGCCCTTCTTGAATTGTGCAAAGGGCAGGTTGCGTATGATTTGACCGTGTCGGTCCATGGTGAGTTGGCCGCTTTGTCCTTGCACGGTGCTCTGGCTGAGCACGCTTATCTGGCCGAGCCGAGGGTGCAGTCGATAGGCGTCTAGTCCCAATGCGTAGAGGCGATCGAGGCCGCTACGGGTGTTGGGCCACAGGGCTTGAATTTTTTTGCGCAGGGGTGGGTTGTCTAGCACCCAGGGAATATCACAAAACACCACATTCTCTAGGTCGCGGTCTTTCTTGCGAGATTTTTTGCCGCTGTAAATCTGGGAGGTGGCAAGCACCGGAATATTTTTGGCGAAGTTAAAGGCCAGCGTAGGTTTTATTTGGCGCGCCTGGTGAGGCAGGGCGGCCACAAATATGAAGTCCACATCCTGACGGCGGCGCGCCTGAAATTCTAAACGCACTCCCAGTTGTCTGCGTAAATTACGGGCGCGGCGCTCGCTGTCGTCCACCGACATGAGGCGGGCGATGACCTTGTTATAGTCGGCCTTGCCGCTAAAGAACTGTGCCTCGATGAGTTCGCCACCTTGTGCCTGCCAGCTGCGACTGAAGCGATTAAATACGCGCTCCCCCCAGCTGCCCTTGGGTGCCAGTACCACGGCTCTTTGGTAGCCCTGCTGGCGCGCGTAGTGGCTGGCCAGCTCTGCCTCATCTTCCACCGCTAGGCCAAACTGAAACAACAGCTTAGGGTTTTCGCTCTGGTCGCGCTTGCCATAATTGAGGGCTAGGGTGGGCACGGGTAGCTGTTCTTCTTGCTGCAGGCGTATGACCGATTTTTTTTCAAGGGGGCCGATGACTAATTCGTTGCCGTCGCGGATGGCCTGCTGGTAAAGAGCCCAGAAGTCTTTGCTTTTGGCGGTATCGTAGAATTTTATTTCGGGTACATCGGCCCCAGCTTGCAGCGCCTGGTAGTAGGCCGCCATCAGGCCATCGCGCAGTGCCTTGCCGGTGCTGGCGAGCTTGCCGCTCAGTGGCAGCATTAAGGCGATGTGCTCTGCGCGGCTCTCGACATAGTCTTCAATTTGGCTCAGGTCTCCTGGCAGCTGTTTGGCCGCTGGGTGCTGACGGTATTTAACTTGCCACTGGCGGAGGGCGTTTAGTTGGCGATCTAAATCTATCTGTGTGCGTTTTATGATCAGGGTCAGTTCCAGCCAGCCTTTAAATGTCGGCGTGCTGCTCTTGCGGGTGAGGCTTGTAAGTTGTTGCTCGTTGGCTTGCAGTAGGCTTGCCCAGATGGCCTCGTGGTTCGTCAGGTAGGCGGCTGTGTCGCCGAGAGCCCCGGCCAGAAACATGCGCTCGCGAGCGCTGGCGATATATTGTGCCTGTAGGTGCAGGGCCTTAGCGCGCAGTAAGCCTGGGGCCTGGGGCGCTAAGTGGGTGAGTTGGCCGAAGGCTCCGGGGGACACAGAATTAAGAGCGGTCATGGCGGCGGCCCCTCGGCCAAGGGCCACGGCTAGGTTGGCATCTAGCCAATGGAAGTGAATCTGTTTTAAGGCGCTTAGGTGTAGCGGCTCGATGGCCAGTAGATTATCTTCCGCCTCTTTTAATCTATGCTTGGCGATTAGCGCCTCGATGGCGGATAATGCCTCCACCTTAGGTGTGGTGATTTTAGTGGTGGTGGGTTTGCCTGGCTGGCTGGAGCAGGCGGCTAGGGTTAATAGCAATAATAAGCCGGCAGCGACGCGAACATTCAACATAGTCTACTTATTTTAAACATCGGATGAAGGCGAGTATTATGCACGAAAATCAGCTCTATGTGGTGGCTACTCCCATAGGAAATTTAGCTGATATCACCACCCGGGCACATCAAGTGCTGGCGATGGTCGACACAATCGCTGCCGAAGACACTCGGCACACGAAGCGTCTATTAAATCATTTAGGCTTCAGCAAACCCTTGATGGCGGTGCACGATCACAACGAAGCCCATGCCGCCGCCGCCATATTGACAAAGTTGCAGGCCGGCGAAAATGTCGCCCTAGTCAGCGATGCGGGCACGCCGCTCATCGCCGACCCGGGTTACCATGTGACGCAGCAGGTGGCCAAGGCGGGCTTTAATATTGTGCCGATTCCTGGCCCCTGTGCCATCATCACCGCCTTGTGTGCCGCCGCGCTTCCCACCGACCGCTTCATCTTCGATGGCTTTCTGCCGCCGAAAACCAGCGCTCGCCAGCAATATTTTAGCGGCATTAAAAATGAAGAGCGCACCCTAGTGGTCTATGAGAGCCCCCACCGCATACAGGCCAGCCTGAAGGATCTAGCCAGTGTGTTGGGTGATGACAAAGAAGTGGTGCTGGGTCGCGAGCTAACCAAGACCTTCGAAACCTTTTTGCGTGGCTCGGTCGCCGATATCCAGGCACGAATGCTGGCAGACAGCAATCAGCTGAAGGGGGAGTTTGTGATGATGATTCGCGGTGCCGCCTCTAAGAAGACGCTAGAGGTCTCCCAAGAGGCGTTGGATTTAACGCTATTACTAAGTTCCGAACTGCCCCTTAAGAAGGCGGCGGCCCTCGCGGCTAAGCACACGGGTTACAAGAAAAATCAGCTGTACCAGTTGGCGTTGGAAAATAAAGAGCAGGATTAACCTTGACCCCTAACGGGATGCGCGTATCCTTGCGCGCGGAGATAGCCATGCGATCGTCGCCTGTTGCAGTTTACTGTCAGCGGGGGGAGGAAAGTCCGGGCTCCACAGGGCAGGGTGCCAGATAACGTCTGGGTAGCGCGAGCTAACGGCCAGTGCAGCAGAGAGTATACCGCCGATGGTTTGCCATTCTTTATTTATAGAGAGCGGCATTCACAGGTAAGGGTGAAAGGGTGCGGTAAGAGCGCACCGCGCGGCTAGTAATAGTTCGTGGCACGGTAAACCCCACTCGGAGCAAGACCAAATAGGTTCTCATTAGGCGTGGCCCACGCTGAGGACGGGTAGGTCGCTTGAGCCTTGGAGTGATCCAAGGTCTAGATGAATGGTCGCAGTTTCTTCGGAAATGACAGGACCCGGCTTATATAGTGTTATCTCCTCAAATTGAACCCGCCGCCTCGTAAGAGGCGGCGGGTTTTTGCGTATAGGATGTGGGTGTGGCGGGTGCATCTTATAGTTAGTGTTTTTATTACTAAATAGTCTAAGTCTGATGACTGGCAAGGGCCACTAACTATGGGGCCTGAGCCGTTCTTATGTCTCATATCCCCTTAAAGCGCCTTGCATTCAGCGGGTTCTGTTTCTATAGTGTGCAAAAGTGTAGTTTTGTGGGTGATTGTGGGTTGTTGTGGATTTCAGTAGCTGGTTAGAGCGGGTTTGCGGCCTAAATAAGCGAATCAAGGTATAGCATCATGTTTCGGGGCGTACACAACATTAACTTGGATGCGAAGGGCCGCATGGCTATTCCCGCCCGCTATCGCCAGTTGCTGCATGAGGGCAATGATGGTGCATTGGTTGTCACCATCGATACCGAAGAGGCCTGCTTGCTGGTCTACCCATTAGATGAATGGGAGCCGATTCAAGCCAAGCTCGAAGCCTTACCCAGTTTTAACCCTGCCGCTCGAAGAATTCAGCGTTTAATCATAGGTCATGCCACCGACATCGAGATGGATGCCAGTGGCCGTCTGTTGTTGCCCGCTCCCCTGCGTGAATACGCCGGTTTAGAGAAGAAGATGATTATGATGGGGCAGGGTAAGAAATTTGAGTTATGGAACGAAGAACACTGGCATAAGCGTCGCCAAAGTTATCTCGAGGCCATGCGCGAAGACACTGAGTTACCAGAAGAATTGATGAGCCTCTCCTTATGAGAGGGCTGCTGAAAATTAAAGTTATAGAAGAGCATATATGAGCGAACACATTACAGTATTGTTGCACGAGGCGGTGGACGGTTTGGTTTTAGATGCCGACGGCCTGTATGTGGATTGCACCTTTGGCCGTGGCGGTCACAGCCAGTTAATCCTGCAAAAACTGTCTGCAAAGGGGCGCTTAATTGGCATAGACAAAGACCCACGGGCCATCGCCACCGGCGAAGAGTTGGCGCAAGCCGATAGTCGCTTCCAAATTTGTCACGGCTCCTTTGCCGACATGCAGCAGATGGTCAACGAGCATGGCAACGGTCAAGCGGTGAGTGGTGTCTTGATGGACCTAGGGGTGAGCAGCCCGCAGCTCGATGAGGCCGAGCGAGGCTTTAGCTTCATGAAGGATGGCCCACTGGACATGCGCATGAACACTGCATCTGGGCAAACCGCCGCCCAGTGGGTGAACTCGGCAACAGAAGAAGAGATCGCCAATGTCTTTTACGAATTTGGTGAAGAGCGTTGCAGTCGTCGTCTGGCGCGCGCCGTCGTGCAGCGCCGTGAGCAGGCCCCGTTTGAGCGCACCCTAGATTTGGCCGAGGTGATTAAGGTAGCCCACCCTAGATGGGAAAAAAATAAACACCCAGCGACCCGTTGTTTTCAGGCCATGCGCATTTATTTGAACAATGAATTGGGCGATCTTACCCATGGTCTGCAAGTGGCGACGGACATGTTGGCAAAATCGGGGCGTTTAGTGGTGATTAGCTTCCACTCCCTGGAAGATCGAATGGTGAAGCACTTTATTCGCGCTAAAGAAAAAGGCCCACAACTACCGCCAGACATCCCATTCATGGAAAAAGATTTCCCTAAGGAGCTAAAGCACATCGGCAAGGCAATCAAAGCCAGCAAGGCCGAGGTGGATGTTAACGTGCGCTCCCGCAGTGCCATCATGCGCATCGCGCGCAAGGAAATGTAGTGGCGGCGCGGGTCATGGCCCACTTGCGCGGCAAGTTACCCGCGTTATTGTTGATGCTCAGTGCCTTGGCGGTTATCTACACCAGTTTTATCAACCGCCAACTGGCCCATGAATGGCAGCAGCTGGGCAACGAGCACACTCGATTACAAGCCCAATACGGTCGCCTGATGTTGGAATACAGCACCCTAGCGGCCCCCAGTCGGGTGGAGGCGTTGGCACGAGAAGCATTAAATATGTCGTTGCCGACGAAAAGTAATACGCGGGTGATTCGGTTCGAATCCCGCTAAAAATAACAACACACGGAAGAATAAGTGGCTTCAAAGAATCAATATGCGAATAGCGAGAACGGCTGGCGACATTACACGGTAATGGTGCTCGGCTTGGCGCTGTTCGCCATATTAGCGGTGCGCTTAACCCAGTTGCAGGTCTTGCAAACAGATTTCTTGCAAGGTGAGGGGGAGCGACGCGCGGTGCGTGACCACAGTTTGCAGGCGTTTCGCGGCATGGTGGTGGATCGCAACGGGGAACCCCTAGCGGTGAGCACGCCGGTGAAGAGTGTGTGGCTTAACCCCAAACAAATTGTGCAAGATAACATCGACATACGGCCATTGGCTCAATACCTAAAACTCGATGTTAAGCAGTTGCTGAACAAGCTGAAGAGTAATAGCCATAAAGAATTTGTCTATTTACAGCGTCACCTAAATCCCTTGTTGGCGAAAAAAATTGAGGATTTAAAGTTGCCTGGCGTGGGCTTGCAGCAAGAATTTAAGCGCTTCTATCCGGCCGCAGAGGTGGCCAGTCACGTGGTGGGCTTCACCAACATAGACGAACAGGGCCTAGAAGGGGTGGAACTAGCCTACGACGAATGGTTGCAGGGTACGCCAGGCAAGGGGCGCATGGTAAAAGACCGGCTGGGGCGCTTGATTAAGGACCTTGGCGTGATTCAGCCCGCGCAAGCGGGTAACGAACTGATGCTTAGCATAGACTTGCGCCTGCAATATCAGGCCTACCGCGAATTAAAGGCCTCGGTGGCGCAGCACGGTGCCAAGGGAGGCGCATTAATCATGGTGGATGTGCGCAGCGGCGAAATACTCGCTATGGTCAATCAAC
This sequence comes from uncultured Bermanella sp., assembly GCA_913054445.1. Lineage (GTDB taxonomy): Bacteria > Pseudomonadota > Gammaproteobacteria > Pseudomonadales > Oceanobacteraceae > Bermanella. The sequence goes on along the minus strand of CAJXIK010000003.1, from coordinate 6,248 downwards.
CTTCTTATAACCCCAATAACCGCGCCGCCTTAAATGTGGCGGCGGTGCGTAACCGCAGCGTCACAGATATCATCGAGCCCGGTTCCACCGTGAAACCCTTTACGGTGGTGGCGGCCCTGATGGCGGGGCAGGTCACCGAGCAAACGATCATCAATACCCATCCGGGCACCTTGCGAGTGGGCAGCAAGACCATTCGTGACCACCGGGATTATGGGAAGCTAGACATCGAGGGCATTCTCATTAAATCCAGTAACGTGGGGGTGAGTAAGTTGGCCATTGAGTTGGGCGGCGACAACCTGTGGGCACATTATCAGGCCCTAGGCTTGGGCAAGCCGGTGGGCATCGGCCTGCCCGGCGAGCACGGTGGTAAGGTCGCGGTGCTCAGTAATCGCTGGAGCCGCTTACAAAGTGCCACCCTAGCGTATGGTTATGGCCTCGCCGTCACTCCCTTGCAGCTGGCACAGGCCTATCAGGTGCTGGCCAACGGTGGGCTAAAGCAGCCACTGAGCATCCTCCATAAAGACCCTGAGGCGGGTGAGCGGGTGATTCCCGAAGATATCGCCAACAAGGTGCTGGCCATGCTGCAAGGGGTGGTGAGTAATAAAGGCACCGCGCGCCGTGCTAAGGTTGATGGCTATAAAGTAGCGGGTAAGACCGGTACCGCTCACAAGGTCGGGCGGCAGGGCTACGAGGATGATCACTACTCGGCCTTGTTTGCCGGCATTGCCCCAGCTAACGACCCTAAGATCGTCACGGTGGTGGTGGTGGATGATCCGTCTGGCCGTGAATACTACGGCGGTGAGGTGGCCGCACCTATTTTCTCCCGTGTCACCCAGGCCAGCCTGCGCCTGTTAAAGGTGCCTCCCACCGAGATCGATGATAACACCGTGGCGGGGCATTTATGATTGCCATCCATGCCAACGCGTTTGCGTTCTTTAAGCCCTGGGTCGCCAAGTTACCCCCAGCCTTAAAAGATATCACCATCAATAACCTGTGTTTTGACAGTCGTCAGGTCACCCCGGGAGATGCCTTCGTGGTGATGCCGTCGGTGGCGGGCCAACAGGGCGACTACATTAAGTCCGCCCAAGATAAGGGCGCGACCCTGTTCATCTGTGGAGAGGATGCGAGCGCTATGTGTCCGCAGCCGTGCCTACTGATACCCGATTTGCAACAGGTGATGGGCGCGCTATTGCAGCAGACGCTGGGCAACGCCTGTCACCAGATGGCGCTGATCGGCATCACCGGCACCAACGGTAAATCATCCATTAGTTTTTATCTGGCGCAGCTGCTCAATGAATTAAACATGCCTTGTGCGGTCATGGGTACCCTCGGTTACGGGGACATGTCGGCGCTGACGGTGACGGGAATGACGACCTTACCTCTCGAACCCTTGCACTTGGCCCTGCGCGAACTTAGCGAGCGCTATCAGGCCATCGCCATGGAAGTTTCCAGTCATGGCTTAGAACAGGGGCGTCTGGCGGGGGTGAGCTTCAACGGTGCCATCTTCAGTAACTTAAGTCGTGACCACCTAGATTATCACGGCGACATGGCCGCCTACGGTGCCGCCAAGGCCAAGCTATTTCAGTGGCCCAATTTAGAGTTCGCCATCATCAACATGGATGATGACTTCGCCGCCGATTTGGCTAAATCCACACGCTGTGAGCAAGTCATCTATTACGGTCGCGGCGCGGCTGCCCATTTAAAATTTTCTTTCGAAAAAATACACGGTCAGGGCATGACCCTCTTATTTAGCTGGCAAGGGTGCTCGCAGGTCATCGAGCTGCCCCTCTATGGTGAATTTAACGCTTACAACGTGGCGGCCGCGCTGGCGTGTGCCCTACAGATGGGCTTCGACTTTACAGCGGCGGTCAAGGCCCTGCGTGTCTTGCAGGGAGTGCCCGGTAGGATGCAGCAAATTCCCGCTCGTCCCGGCGAGCCTCTGGTGTTGATCGATTACGCCCATACTCCAGATGCCTTGCAGCAGGCGTTGCAAGCTGTGCGCCAGCACTGCACGGGAAAAATTCACCTAGTGGTGGGCTGTGGCGGCGACCGCGACGTGGGCAAGCGCCCACTCATGGGCGAAATTGCGCTGCACTACGCAGATATTGTTTTCTATACCAGCGACAATCCGCGCACAGAATCCCCACAGGCGATTTGCGCCCAGATGACGGCTCATTTACCCACAGGCTCCTTCCACATAGAGCTTGATCGTAAGAAAGCCATCGAGGCGGCCATCAATATGGCTGGCCCCACAGATTTAGTGGTCATAGCGGGTAAGGGCCATGAGGATTACCAAGAGATAAAGGGTCACAGGCACTATTTCAGCGATGAAACGGTGGCAACAGCGGCATTAAAATTAGGGGCTAGTAGATGATAGGCACGGTTCGTTTAGCCGAGGTGGCAGAGTTTATACCCGCCAAACACAGGGGCACCAATGTGCCGTTTCAGTTCGTGAGCACGGATACTCGCACCCTTCAGCCCGGAGACTTATTTGTGGCGTTGGTGGGCGAGCACTTCGACGGTCACGACTACATTGAGCTAGCGGTGGAAAAAGGTGCCTGCGCGGTGCTGGTGAGCAAGGCGGTGGACAGCTCTGTACCGTATTTACAGGTGACAGATACCACTAAGGCCTTGGGCCGTTTGGCGTTGTATAACCGTGAGAAATTTAACAAAGAGGTGGTGGCGGTCACCGGCAGCAGTGGCAAGACCACCGTGAAGGGCATGATGGCCACGCTCTTACGCCAGCAAAACGAAGTGTTGGTGACGCGCGGTAATTTCAACAACCATATCGGCGCGCCCATCACGCTGTTGCGCCTCAATCAAACTTACGATTACGCTATGTTAGAACTGGGTGCCAGCAGCGAGGGCGAAATTGCCTACATCGCCAACATCACCAAGCCCACGGTGGCCATCATCACCAATGCTATGGCCGCGCACCTAGAGGGCTTCGGCGATCTGGATACCATCGCGCGCACTAAGGGCGAGATCATCGATGCCTTGGCGGATGATGGCACCGCCATCCTCAATGCGGACAGCGATTATATCGAGCAGTGGCGCACGCGTGCGGGCCAGCGTCCGTTAATCACCTTTGGCTTGAGTGCGGATGCAGATGTGCGCGCCAGCCATGTCGAGGTAGACGCCATCGGCTGTTGCCAATTCAACCTGCACATAAAAGACGCCACGGCGACGGTGCACCTGCAAGTGCTCGGCAAGCACAATGTCTTAAACGCGCTGGCCTGTGCGGCCGCCTGCAGTGCGCTGGGCATGAGCCTGCCGTTAATTGTGTCTGGTTTACAGGCCTTTGAGGGGGTGGAGGGTCGGCTGTTAGAGAAGCAAGGACAACGCAACAGCGTGGTCATCGACGACAGTTACAATGCTAATCCGGCCTCGGTGCGTGCCGCCATCGATGTGTTGTCGAGCCGCAGCGGGCATACCATCTTTGTGTTGGGCGACATGGGGGAGCTGGGGGTGGAAACCCAGATGGCCCATGCCGAGGTGGGCTTCTACGCCAGCGAACAAAACATAGACGAATTTTTCGCCATAGGGGAGTTCAGCCGGGGGGCCGCCGACTCATTTGGTGACAATGCCCACTGGTTTGCGAGCCATGACAACCTAGTGAAGTTTCTCAAGACAAAGCTAGCACAAGACGTCACGGTTTTAGTGAAAGGATCACGCAGTGCCAGAATGGATAGAGTCGTGGCAGACATAATCGAACCATCATCAGACAGTAAGAAATAAAGACAGGAAATAAGCCATGTTACTTTGGTTAGGGGAATACCTACAGCAGTTTCATTCTGGGTTTGCGGTGCTGAACTACTTATCGCTGCGCGCTATTTTGGCCACCATCACCGCCTTGCTCATCGCATTGTGGTTTGGCCCGCACTTGATTCGCAAGCTACAACAGAAACAGATCGGTCAGTCGATTCGCGATGACGGCCCGCAGTCTCACCTTAGCAAGGCGGGTACGCCCACTATGGGGGGCGTGCTGATTTTACTCTCCATCGCCATCAGCACATTATTGTGGGGGGACTTGGGCAATCATTATGTGTGGGTGATATTGCTGGTCACTATGACCACTGGCCTAGTGGGTTTTGTGGATGACTACCGCAAAGTCGTGCAAAAAAACTCACGGGGTTTGCCGGCTCGCTGGAAGATATTTTGGCAGAGTGTGATCGCCCTCGTGGCCAGTGTGTACCTGTATGCCAGTGCGCCAGGCGCGGCCGAGACCAGCTTAATCGTGCCTTTCTTCAAGGATGTGCTGTTGGACCTTGGCCTCTTCTATGTGGTGTTGAGTTTCTTTGTGATCGTGGGCACCAGCAACGCGGTGAACCTCACCGATGGCCTCGATGGTTTGGCGATCTTGCCCACCGTCATGGTGGGGGGTGCGCTGGGAGTGTGCGCTTACTTAGTGGGTAATACCCATTATGCCGAATACCTGTTTTTGCCCTATTTAGAAGGTGTGGGTGAGGTCATCATTTTCTGCGCCGCACTCATGGGAGCGGGTATTGGTTTCTTATGGTTCAACACTTACCCCGCCCAAGTGTTTATGGGGGATGTGGGTTCGCTGGCGTTGGGAGCCGCCTTGGGAGTGATTGCGGTGATTGTGCGTCAGGAAATCTTGCTGTTTATCATGGGGGGCATCTTTGTGGCCGAAACCGTTAGCGTCATATTGCAGGTGGCATCCTTCAAGTTAACCGGTAAGCGCATCTTTCGCATGGCCCCCTTGCACCATCACTTCGAACTCAAAGGCTGGCCGGAGCCGAGGGTGATCGTGCGCTTTTGGATCATTACCTTATGCTTGGTTTTGATCGGCCTGGCCACCCTCAAGATTCGATAAATGCTTTATACAGGTAGCAGACAGACGTGAGTATCATCTCCACAGATCGGCAGAGAGTCGTCATCGGCCTAGGTAAAACCGGTTACTCGGTGATTGCTTTTCTGGTGGCGCGCGGCATCCGCGTGATTGCCATGGATACCCGCCCGCAGACCCCCTATAGCGAGCGCGTACAGCAAGAGTTTCCACAGGTTAAGCTGTATTTGGGGAGGCTAGAGCAGAGCGTGTTAAGTGCGGCCTCGCAGATTATCTTAAGCCCGGGCCTGCCGCTGGCCACCCCGCAGATTCAACAGGCCATGGCCCACGGCGTACCCGTGGTGGGGGATATTCAGCTGTTTGCCGACTACGCTCAGGCTCCCGTGGTGGCCATTACCGGCTCCAACGCCAAGAGCACCGTGACCACGCTGGTGGCCCAGATGGCGCAAGATGCGGGGGTGACGGTGGCGGTGGGCGGCAACCTCGGCACGCCGGCCCTAGATCTCATCAATGATGATGTGGAACTTTATGTCATGGAGCTCAGCAGTTTTCAGTTGGAGACCACCCCAGCCCTAAAGGCAAGCGTCGCCACGGTGTTGAATGTGAGCCCAGATCACCTCGACCGTTATGCCAGCTACCTGCACTATCACCAGGCCAAGCATGAGATTTTTAAAGGCTGCCAGGCGGTGGTGGTGAACCGCGACGATGCCCTCTCGGCACCCATGATAAAGCCTGGGGTTAAGCAGTTATCGTTTGGCTTGAATCACCCCGACCTAAACCAGTTTGGCATCATCAAGCAGGAAGGCGCGGCTTACCTTGCCAAGTTTAATGAACCCTTGTTGGCGGTGGCCAAGCTTAAGATTAAGGGCAGTCACAATCACAGTAACGCGCTGGCGGCGCTGGCCTTGGGGGAATCGGCGGGGCTGGATATGGCATCCATGCTGACCACACTGCAAACCTACTCAGGCCTAGAACACAGATGTCAGTGGCTCAAATGCCATGATGGCGTTGATTACTATAACGACTCCAAAGGCACTAACGTAGGGGCGACGGTGGCGGCGTTACAGGGTTTGGCCCCAGACACTCAAGGCAATATTATTTTAATGGCGGGGGGCGTCGCCAAGGGGGCTGACTTCTCGTTGCTCAAGGACGCCGTTAGTCAGCACGTCGCCAGCCTAGTGTTGTATGGCCAGGATCGAGAGAAGCTGGCCGCCGCCTTACAAGGCGAGGCCGATATTCAGCTGGCCTCCAGCTTCGAGGAGGCGTTTGCCTTGGCCCACGCTAGCGCCCAGCACGGCGATGCGGTGTTGTTGTCACCGGCCTGTGCCAGTTTTGATATGTTTAAAAACTTCGAACACCGCGGCCAGGCCTTTACGCAATTGGTGGCCGCCCTATGAGTTCGGCCACCCGCACCATTAAATCAGAGCCCATTTGGCGC
>CAJXIK010000002.1 GCA_913054445.1 uncultured Bermanella sp. | reverse complement strand
TTTTAAACTTTCAAACCCTTCAGTTTGCAGCCATTTTTTGGCCGTGCCTTGAAGAGGAGGCGCATTCTACTCATTTACAATTAAGAGTCAACGGACAAATTAAAGTAATTTATCTGCCAACGATTTTAAAGATTAGAAGAGCTTATTACTTGCGCAAGTGGCGCGGAAGATCATTTATAGATAAGAGGTTGAGCGAGGGAGGGATTTACTGAATATAGCCAACCCTGATAGCACTAGGGTTGGCTAAGATGAGCCTAGATTAGACAGACTGACGAGACTTGAACCATTTCCAAATGGTCATGACTGGGCCTGAGCTTCCGTAAATTACGAATACAGACAACAGGATCGTGGGCGGGTCCAACGAGACCACCGCAAAGCCCGCGACTATGGCCAGCATAGCCACGAAAGGCACCTTACCTTTGAGGTCGATACCCTTAAAGCTGTGATATTGGACGTTACTCACCATGAGGATGCCGGACGCACCCACGACTAGCGACATGAGAATCGCCACATCTGGGCCGCTGACGCCATATTCGCTTAGCGCCCACAGTGTTCCCGCCACGATAGCCGCCGCCGCTGGACTGGCCAGACCGGTAAAGTAGTTTTTGTCGGCCGTGTCTATTTGCGTATTGAAGCGTGCCAACCTTAAGGCGGCACCCGCCACATAGATAAAGGCCGCGATCCACCCCACCTGCCCTAAAGACTGCAAGGACCAGCTGAAGGCGATGAGCGCTGGCGCGACGCCGAAGGACACCATGTCGGCCAGGGAGTCGTATTCGGCACCAAATTCGGACTGGGTATTGGTGAGGCGCGCCACTCGGCCATCCAGGCCATCCAAGATCATGGCCACGAAGATGGCGATGGCCGCTTTCTCGAAATGACCATTCATGGAGGCCACCACGGCATAGAAGCCAAAGAACAGGGCTCCCGTGGTGAAGAGGTTAGGCAGCAAATAGATACCCTTGCTGCGTAACGTGGATTTTTTCGTTTCGGGTTGTTGATCTTGATTCAAGGGAACTACCTTTTATTCTTCCGCTTGCGACATGGGCGAGCCCAATATTATGTTGTGCGCATCTTATGACATATTAGCTAAAAATGCGCGCCCGCATAAAGAAGGTGCGAATTGCGATGCACATTAACACCCTAGAATGGCTTTATGGTCGGCACAGCTTATGGTTTGAGCCAGTCTTCACTCACCTGCCAGAATGCTTGCACCATAGGATTGCTTAAATGCTGATTCACCACACACAGGCCCACAGAAAACGGCTCTAGCTCTGGACGCACCACTAATATACGCACCTTTTCGGTCATGGGGCTGTTGCTTAATACTAGGTCTGGCACCACCCCCACACCGAACCCCAGCGCCACCATGGCCACTATGGCCTCATGACCACTCACCTGAGCATAGACATTGGGCTTTAAACCCATCTGTTTAAACCATAGATCCACGCGCGTGCGGGCAAGGCCGGATTCAGACAGTATCATGGGCACAGCCTGCCAGTTAATATCGCGGCTATTAAGGGCGTCCGTGACCGGGCCGCCTTGTTTGGGCGCGATAAAGGCAAGCGGCACCGACAATACAGGCTTGAATGCCAGGCGCGAGGGCAGCTGATCGGGCCGCGCGCCGATGGCGATATCTACCTCACCGGCCAGTACGGTATCCACCGCCTGGGCGGCATCACCGGTTCTGAGGCGAATATCCACTTGGGGGTGACGCTCACGAAACACCGCCAATAAATCCGACAAGAAACTGTAGCTGGCGGTCACCGAGCAATACAGGCTTAACTCACCGCTGAGCTCACTGGCTTGGGTATGAAGCTGACGCTGCAGCTGCTGGTACTGCGTGAGGCTGCGCAGGGCAAACTCACGAAACAAGGCACCCGCTTGGGTAAGGCGCACCTCGCGGCGATCGCGCTCGAATAACTGGTGGGACAACTCGTCCTCTAGGCGCTGTACCACTCGGCTCACCGTAGAAGCCGAGATATGGCAGCGCTGCGCGGTTTGCCCATAGTGCAGGGTCTCGCATAATACCTGAAAAATGGTCAGGTCTTTGAAGTCCATATGATTGCCCATCACCTTGCGTCGCGGCCAGCTGGGATATAGCTGGCTCTTTATTGCAGTTAGTGCAACATATTATTGCGAATATCGCATTTTACGCAACAGCGATTATTGTCTACAATTGGCCCTACTAATATTGTCACGAACCATCTAAGCCGTTATGCGGTTAACCTAACAAGTGGAGCTCTATCATGGGTCAGAACTACTTCAACACCCTAAACCTACGCGAGCAGCTAGATCAGCTGGCCCGTTGTCGTTTCATGGATCGCAGCGAGTTTGAGAAAGGCTGTGAAGCCTTGAAAGGCCAAAAAGTGGTCATCATCGGCTGTGGCGCACAGGGCCTTAACCAAGGCTTGAACATGCGTGATTCTGGCCTAGACGTATCTTACGCCCTGCGTGATGCGGCCATCGCGGAGAAGCGTCAGTCTTGGAAGAACGCCTCCGAGAACGGTTTCACCGTGGGCACCTACCAGGAATTGGTACCAACTGCCGACCTAGTTTGTAACCTAACCCCTGACAAGCAGCACACCGATGCGGTTTCTACCGTTATGCCGCTAATGAAGAAGGACGCGACCCTAGGTTACTCCCACGGCTTCAACATCGTTGAAGAAGGCATGCAGATTCGTGAAGACTTAACCGTCGTCATGGTGGCCCCTAAGTGCCCTGGCTCTGAAGTACGCGAAGAATACAAGCGTGGTTTTGGTGTACCAACGCTGATCGCCGTTCACCCTGAAAACGATCCTCAAGCCAAAGGCTGGGCCGTTGCTAAAGCCTGGGCTTCTGCCACAGGTGGTGACCGTGCCGGTTGCCTAGAGTCTTCTTTTGTTGCCGAAGTTAAATCTGACCTCATGGGCGAGCAGACTATTCTGTGCGGTATGTTGCAGACCGGCGCCATTCTTGGTTTTGAAAAAATGGTTGCCGATGGCATCGATGGCCCATACGCCGCCAAACTGATTCAGTTTGGTTGGGAGACCGTTACCGAAGCTCTTAAGATTGGCGGCATCACCAACATGATGGATCGCCTTTCTAACCCTGCCAAGATCGAAGCCTTCGACATGGCCGAAGAGCTTAAAGTGCTAATGCGTCCATTGTTCCGCAAGCACCAAGACGACATCATGACCGGCGAATTCTCTCGCACTATGATGGCAGACTGGGCCAACGATGATAAAAACCTACTAACATGGCGTGCCGAAACAGCCGAAACCGGTTTCGAAAAAGCCGCCGCTTGCGACACTGTAATTGACGAACAAGAATTCTTCGACAAAGGCATCATGCTGGTTGCTATGGTTAAGGCCGGTGTTGAGCTTGCGTTCGAGACTATGGTTGAGTCTGGCATCGTTGAAGAGTCTGCTTATTACGAGTCACTGCACGAGACACCACTAATCGCCAACACCATCGCCCGTAAGAAACTTTACGAGATGAACGTGGTGATTTCAGATACCGCCGAATACGGTTGCTACCTGTTCTCGCACGCTGCCGTGCCTATGCTGAAGGAACACTTCATGCCTAACATCGGTACCGACATGATCGGCCGTGGCTTAGGCTTAACCTCTAACTCGGTTGATAACGCGCGCCTAGTTGAAGTGAACGAAGAGATTCGTGAGCACCCAGTTGAGTGGATTGGTCAAGAGCTACGCGGCTACATGACTGACATGAAGCGCATTGTTGAAGCCTCTAAGTAATTCTTTTTAGAATTCGTTAGCCGCTAAACAAAAAAACCGCTGCAATGAAAATTGCAGCGGTTTTTTTATGTCATGCTTTTAAGCAATGACACTTACCTCACCATGACGGCCGTTATACTAGGCCGTTTCGGTAAAGAGTTCGCGACCGATAAGCATGCGACGAATTTCAGAGGTGCCAGCACCAATTTCATACAGCTTGGCATCACGCAATAATCGCCCTGCTGAATACTCGTTCATGTAACCATTGCCGCCCAATGTTTGGATGGTATCCAGCGCCAGCTTAGTGGCGACCTCGGCACATACCAGAATAACCGAAGCGGCATCCTTGCGTACCGCATCTCCTCTATCGCACGCTCTGGCGACCGTATACAAGTAGGCGCGACACGAGTTCATCTGCGAATACATGTCGGCTACCTTGCCCTGGATCAATTGAAATTCACCGATGGACTTACCAAACTGCTTACGCTCGTGAATGTAGGGTAATACCACGTCGATACAAGACTGCATGATGCCCAGACAACCCGCGGCCACCACCACACGTTCGTAGTCTAAACCGCTCATCATGACCTTAACGCCGTTGTTCTCACCGCCTAAGATGTTTGCGGCAGGCACCACACAATTGTCAAAGACAAGCTCACAGGTGTTGGAACCACGCATGCCTAACTTATCGAATTTAGGGCCGTTGGAAAAACCACTAAAGCCACGTTCGACAATAAATGCGGTAATACCACGATGGCCAGCTGCCATATCGGTTTTAGCATAAACGACGAATACATCCGCGTTGGGACCGTTGGTGATCCACGTCTTAGTGCCGTTAAGGATGTAATTTTCCCCTTCCTTATTGGCCTTTAGCGTAATGCTCACCGCATCGCTGCCCGCATTGGGTTCACTGATGGCCAACGCCCCTACTTTTTCACCCGCGACCAGCGACGGCAGATATTTGCGTTTCTGGGCATCGCTGCCGTTGCGATTTATTTGGTTGACGCACAGGTTAGAGTGAGCGGCATAGCTCAAACCAATCGCCGCCGAACCACGGCTAAGTTGCTCCATGACCAGTACATGAGCTAGGTAGCCCATGTCGGTGCCACCATACTCCTCAGAGACGGTGATGCCAGATAAACCCATGTCGCCAAATTTAGCCCAGAGGTGATAGGGGAAATCATTTTCTTTATCGACCTCGGCGGCGATGGGCGCAACCTCTTTGTCAACAAACTGCGTCACCTGTTCCACTAACATATCGTTAGTTTCACCTAAGCCAAAATTCAATTGCGTATAATTAGCAGGCATATTCTTCCCTTAATATTTATATTGTTTTTATTATTTTCATTGCCTTAAAGCCATCCAGAAAGATGCTTATAAGACGATTTCATGGGCACCCTGGTAACTGGTGTTTTCTTTTTTCTCGGCACTGAATGCCAGGCTAGAAAGCTCGATTGCTCGCGCTTCGGCAGGTGATGCAATCTCACGACCCACTTCTCTTGCCATTTTTACCATCTCTTCAATGAGCTGGCCATTGTTCTTGGCACGATCACCGTTAGCCAGGTAGAAAGTATCTTCTAAGCCGGTACGCAAGTTACCACCCAGCTCGGCGGTCTTACGATGGAAGTCCCATACTTCTTGACGGCCGATAACCGTACTCTGCCAATGGGCACCTGGCTTCTTATACTTTAATAACAAGGGCAGTAAATCTGGGTCTGCGGGCATACCAGACGCGACGCCCACCACGAAGTTATAGGTAGGGTTTTCCACCATGCCCACTTCTTGGTACATGCCCACACAGCGCACGATGCCGATGTCGAAACATTCAAATTCTGGACGAATATTGTTGGCACGCATGACGTCCAACGCTTCCTGAACTTTTTCCACTGGGTTGTTAAACATCAGAGGCTTCCACGCCCAATTACCATTAGAGCGCGTCTTTAAGTAGTTTAAGCTACCGGCGTTCAACGCCGCCATCTCGGGCTTGCCCGCTTCTAATAAGATAAGCGGTTTATTTTGATCACGACCCATGACGCCGGTGGTGTAATTTAACAACACCCCAGGGCACGCGGCACGAATGGCCTGATCTATTTCTAAACAAACCTCTGGCTCCCAACAAGGTAAGTGACCCTTGCCGTCTTGCTGCTGGCGAAAATGCACGTGCATAATGGTGGCACCGGCATCGAAGGCTTCCTTGGCAGAGACCGCCATCTGCTTAATGGTCACAGGTACTGGATGTGTCTTAGGGTCGGTTAAGACACCGGTAAGTGAACAGGTGACCGTGGCTTTGTTTGACATACTATATCCTCAATAAAACTTTATTTATTATTTTATAAATGCTGACGCGTGAGTCGCTATTCGCTGACTTCCTCACCCGCCACGGTAAGCAATAACTGCTTGGTTTTTACCTGTTGGCCCAGTTCACACGAGATGGCCTCTACCACGCCATCGATGCGCGCCTTTAATGGGTGCTCCATCTTCATGGCTTCTAACACCACTAGGGTTTGCCCCACTTGCACCTCTTCACCCTCTGCTACCAACACCGACACGATAGAGCCGTCCATGGAGGCTTCCACTAGACCATCGCCGCTGCCACCCACTGCCGCAGGCAGGTGCGTGACATCTTCGAACTTAAAGTGCCCACAGCCGTCATCTAGATAAAGGTGACAGTCATCGAAGGCGAAGTGCAGCGTCTGACGAATACCGTTTTCGATGATAATGCAATGGTTCTTCTCCAGTTCTAGCAGTTCAAGCTCGACCCCAAGTTCGACCTCAGACTCCGTCACACGAACATTAAATTTGTCGTTAGTTTGCGTGAGCGCAAGGGTGCTGGTCTCGTCGTCGAACAACAATTTGTAGCAATAGCTTGCCTCCACATCGCGACGCCAAACAAGCGACGTGGCCGTGTGCGCTTGTTGGCGCGCATAAAAGAGCAGAGATGCCTTAGCGAGGGTGCTGGCGCTGGGCTGTTTCTGCGCCATGCTCACATCCGCACTAAAGTGTTGCTCGATGAAGGCGGTGGTGGCCTCCCCTTCTGCGAAAACCGAGTGACGCAAAACATTTTGCAAGAACAGTTTATTATGGTTCACGCCCAGTAGTTTAGTATCTTGCACCGCCGACGCGAGGCGACGAATGGCTTCGCTGCGGTTGTCACCGAAGGCAATCACTTTGGCCAACATAGGGTCGTAATGGGGGCTCACCACCTGACCATTTTGAATGCCGTGATCGACACGAATGCCCTCGCGCTGAGGAATGTCCCAGAGGTGAACCTGGCCAGTTTGTGGCATAAAGTTATTGCGTGGGTCTTCGGCATATAAGCGTACTTCTACCGCGTGCCCCTTGAGTTCGATTTCGTCCTGCATCAACGGCAGGGGTTCGCCACAGGCCACCTTGAGCTGCCATGCCACTAAATCTAAACCGGTGATAAGTTCTGTCACCGGGTGCTCCACTTGCAGACGAGTGTTCATCTCTAGGAAGTAAAAATTCTTTTCAGAATCGACCAAGAATTCTACGGTACCGGCACCGCGGTAGCTGCATGCTTTGGCTGCATTCACCGCCGCCGCGCCCATCTTTTGGCGTAGCTCTGGGTCCACGAAAGGTGAAGGGGCTTCCTCCACTACTTTTTGGTGGCGGCGCTGAATGGAGCAATCTCGCTCGCCTAGGTACACCGCATTGCCGTAAACATCGGCAAACACTTGAATCTCGATGTGACGCGGTTCCATCACCGCCCGCTCTAAGATTAACTCGCCATTGCCGAAGGCACTTTGCGCCTCTGAACGTGCGGTTCTAATCTGCTCGGCCAATTCTGACTCTTGCCACACTAAGCGCATGCCGCGACCACCACCACCGGCGGAGGCCTTCACCATGAGCGGAAAGCCTACCTTTTTAGCTTCTTCGATTAAGTGCGCTTCGTCTTGGTTGCTGCCTTGGTAACCTGGGATGCAGGGCACGTCCGCCTCTAGCATGGCAATCTTAGAAAGACGCTTGCTGCCCATGAGGTTAATGGCGTGGGCACGGGGGCCAATGAAGGTGATGTCGGCTTTTTCACAGGCTTCGGCGAAATCGGCATTCTCGGAAAGAAAACCGTAACCTGGGTGAATGGCATCGGCCCCGGTGGTCTTGGCCGCTTGCAGAATTTTTTCCATCACGAGGTAGGACTCACCCACCGCCGCCGCGCCTATGCACACCGCCTCGTCGGCAGCCTGCACATGCAGCGCTTGACTGTCGGCTTCACTGTAAACCGCCACGGTACGAAAACCTAAATCGCGAGCAGTGCGTATCACCCGTACTGCAATCTCGCCGCGATTGGCTATTAATATTTTGCTGATTGTTTTTTTCATAATGTGCCGCCTTAAATCGCCCAACTTGGCTTGCGTTTATCTAAGAAGGCCTGTGTGCCTTCCTGACCCTCTTTACCACCAATGGTCTTGCTGAACGTGTGTGCCGCGTCATCCAGTAAGGCCTCTTGTTCTACTAGCCCTACTTGCAGCATCAATGCCTTGGTATCGGCGTTGGCTTGCGGTGCACAGCGTTTTACTTTCACCAGCACGCGCTCTAACTGCGCCTGCATGGCCTCTTTGGAGTCGGTGACATAATGCACCATGCCCATGGCCAGAGCCGCATCGCCGTCGATGCGTTCGCCCAACAATGCCAGCCTGCGGGCCTGAGTGAGCCCCACACGCTGCACCACGAAAGGTGCGATTTGCGCAGGTATAATACCCAACCCAGTTTCTGGCAGGGCAAACTTGGCATGCTTATCGGCGATGGCCACATCGCTGATGCAGGCCAAACCAAAACCGCCGCCCAGGACCGCGCCTTCTAGCAACGTGATCACCACCTGCGGGGCCTGATTCACCATGCTAATCATGCGCCCAAAACCACGATTAAACTGCCAAGCGGCCTGCTCTGGCGATAACGCTTCGCCTTGATCACCGGTCATCTTGTTCATAGCGGAGATATCTCCACCGGCACAGAAGTTTCCTTCCGCACCCTGCATGACAACGGCGCGAATGGCACGATTGCTGGCGATGGATTCGAACACGGCCATTATCTCGGAGACCAGCTCGCCATTCATGGCGTTGCACTTGTAGGGACGATTGAGGGTGATGGTCAACACCCCCTCACTCATCACCAACAGTAGATTTTTACATTGAGGCAACATCAGCAATCTCCTTAAAAACGGGCAATACCAAAGGTATTAGCGTTCACTGGGCGTTCGTCTGCCTCACGGCAAACACTCAATAAAAACGCCAGTACGGCGCGAGTATCTCTGGGGTCGATGATGCCGTCATCCCATAGGCGGGCGGTGTTAGCCAGCGCCTGCGACTTGCTTTCCATACTGTCGAAGGTGTCTTTTTCTAAGGCGTCCAGTGCCACCTCATCAACCTTGCCGGTACGCTGCATCTTGGCCTCGGCCACCTGACGCAAGACGCTGCCCGCCTGAGCAGGGCCCATCACGGCCACCACACTGCGCGGCCAAGCAAACATGAAACGCGGGTCCATGCCGCGACCACACATGGCATAGTTACCGGCACCGTAAGAGCCTCCCACCACGATGCTGATAGCGGGCACCGTGGAGTTGGTCACCGCCTGAATAAGCTTGGCACCGTGCTTGATAATGCCAGACTGCTCCATGGTGGTGCCCACTAAAAACCCAGTGGTGTTGTGTAGGAAAACCAGCGGCGTGCCCGCTTGTTCACACAACTGAATAAATTGCGCGGCCTTAGCGGCACCATGGGCGGTGATAGGAGAGTTGTTACCAATTACGCCGCAAGCCTGACCTTCGATATCGATATGGCCACACACAGTGCCCATATCATAGTCGGCTTTAAAGTCTAGGAAGTCGGAACCATCGGCGATGCGGGCAATGATTTCACGTACATCGTAAGGCGTCTTGGCGTCGGCTGGGACGATGCCCAGTAGATCTTCGGAAGAGTAAAGAGGCTCTTTGAACTCTGGCTTGGGTGCCGCTGCTCGGCCCTTATTCCAGCCCAATTTCTGAGTAATTTCGCGGGCGATGCGCAAGCCATCTGCGTCGTTTTCGGCGAGGTAATCGGCGGTGCCCGCCACCTCACTGTGCATCTCGGCCCCACCAATTTCTTCATCGGTGGCGATCTCGCCGGTGGCCGCTTTAAGTAATGGCGGACCCGCTAAATAAACAGTGGATTGCTGACGAATCATCACAATATAGTCAGACAACGCTGGCTGGTAAGCACCCCCTGCGGTAGCGCTACCGTGTACCACTGTAATCTGTGGAATACCGCTGGCAGACATTTTCGATTGCAGCGCAAAACTTGCACCCGATGGGCCAAAGAAGTCGCCTAATAACTTTAAGTTGCCGCCACCACTTTGAGCCAACACCAACAATGGCAATTTGTTTTCTAGGGCCAACTGTATCATGCGGCGACGCTTCGCCATGCCCATCTGTGACATGCTGCCACCCTTAGTGAGGTAATCATCTACCATCACCATGCAGCGCACACCTTCTACATACCCAATGCCAGAGATGCTGGTGCTGCCTGCCGCCGAACCATCTGTGTCATTTTCCTGCATGTAACCGCATAGGGTCGACAACTCTAAGAAAGGCGCACCCGCATCCAACAATAAAGCCAAGCGCTCTCTGGGTGGCAAGAAGCCCCTCTCTACGTAGCGCGGAGCCTTGGTTTTCGCGGCGTCGATAACGCGCTGCTCGATGCCTCTAATTTCTTCGAGGGCGGCACTCATTAACGCTGCATTTTGTTTATAACTTGCAGACTGAGTGTCCATTTGGGATTTAAAAATAGCCATAAATTCTCCTGCCAAAAATCTGGGTGTAAGTGGTCATTGCACGTAAAGGAGCTATCAGTGTAAAGCAGTGGTCACCGACTACTTGCTAATCAGTGCCAGATTTTGGTGATATGGTGACAGGGAGGTATTTGCGGATAGGCGAACTTATAAGCAGGGTTCGACCTGTGGAATTTTTGAAACAGAGTATGCGTATTATGAATCGCGTTTATCGCGGCGATAGTCGCGAGGGGTTAAGCCAAACCAGGATTTAAAGGCACCGGAAAAAGAACCTTGATCGGCGTAGCCAAGTAAGAAGGCAATCTCGGTGAGGCTTAAATGCTGATCGGCAATATATTGCTCGGCCAATTCCATGCGCAAGGCTTGCACTAATTCCTGAAACTGCCCGCCTTGTGCCGCTAGCCTGCGCTGCAATGTGCGCCGAGAAACATTCAGTGCGGCGGCGACCGTATCAATACTCATAGTGCCGGTGGGCATTAATTGCAACACGCTGCGTTTTAATACCGCAAGAAAGGGGTCCGTTGTTTTTTGCTCGGCGAATAGATGTTCGGTGGAAGGGTTAAGCAACTTTCCCCACTGAGAATTTAGCTGGGTTAGCGGATAGTTAAGGCAATCTTTATGGAAATACAAACGGCTAACCGCCTGATCAAAATGTAAGTCGCAAGAAAATATCGACTTCAATAAGGTAAGGTCCTTGGGTTCGGGATAACTAAAACAGGCTTTCAACAATGAAATAGGCTGCACACAAAGAGAGCGCACGATCATAACCGAGAGGGTTAAAATTTGATCCGTTAAGAAACGCTGTTGCGCGCTGGGTTGCCACAAAGGCAGCCAATTTAAGCAAATGAAGTCGGACTCACGACTCACTTGCACCTCACCTATGTCACCGGAAAAGCGCGTGACACTGGGCATGAGGTTTAAGTATTCACGCAGGGTTTGGCATGTGGACTGTAAATAAAGCTGTAGATTCAGCCGCGAAATATAATCCACTCGCCCCACATAAAGGCCAATATCGGCGGACTGGGTACTTTTTTCAGCCAAGGCATAGAGGTCGAGAAACGTGCTTAAGGTGAAACGGTTGTCCGCCTCCAACAAACTATTCTCATCGATCGATACCTCGGCCAACAACGATTCGTTATCGCCTCCCAATGCCCCGGCGGCCTGCAACACAGAGTGAATACAGGTGCTATTAACCGACCACTTTGGATTAAATACTGCCATAGAAATAAATATCGACCACACGAGTTTAAGGCATACTACCCAACCACTCGTGGGAATGACAATAATATCTCAATCTATGAGGCTAATTTAGCCCAGCAGATTCAAGCCCGTATTAATCGTCGTTATTTTGGAATATTTTCGGCTGCACGGAACGATGGAAGCCATTGTAAGATTCCGAGTTTTTGGCCTCGCCCTCTGGCAGTGGGCATATAGCCGCAGGAGACGCCATGGAAGATCCGCCGTCAACACCGACACATTGTCCGCTAATATAGTTGGCACCCGAACTCAACAAGAAACACAGCACCGAACTTACTTCGGCTTCGAAGGCGAGGCGCTTCAACGGCACCCAGTTTTTAATCTTACGCAAAACCTCTTGCATGGGTTCGTCATAGGTATCGAAACCGCTGGAGCTTACCCAACCCGGTGCCACAGAGTTCACACGTACGCCATACTGACCCCATTCCCAAGCCTGTGTCTTAGTGAGGTTTTCTACCCCAGCACGGGCCGCACCCGAATGCCCCATGAGCGGCATGCCGTTTAAGTTATCGGCGGTAATGTTGGCGATGACGCCGCCGTTTTCTTTCATGCTCTGCTTAAACACTTCCCGTGACATCAAGAAACCACCGGTAAGATTATTGCTTACCACCGCCTCGAAACCATTTTTAGATATTTTTTCCATGGGCGCTGGAAATTGGCCACCGGCATTATTAACCAAGCCATAAATAGGGCCGTGCTTCTTAACCACCGCCGCCACACAGTCGATCACCGACTCTTCACTGCGTATGTCTATGGAGTAAGTGTCGACCGTACCACCGTCGGCATCAATTTCGCCAGCTACCTTGTCGAGCTTGGCTTGAGTACGCCCTAACAAGATAACCTTCGCACCTAGGCTGCTCAGTTCGTGGGCCGTACAGCGGCCAATGCCACTGCCGCCGCCGGTGACGATGACGGTTTTACCCTGGAAACTGTTCGCGGCCAACGTGGATTGATACGTCATGTTGTACTCCTAATAAATGGTTAACTGAATCTATATTGTGACATTAACATGCAGAGGAATTAGCCTTCATGCTCTGGCTACTCGAACCTTGCACGGTGCTTACTATTTAGCGGTTATTCACATTCTATAGGGCTGAACTTTTGTTACTTGGGATTTGGTGCCAGCAAACTGGGGATTTGGTGCCAAACTTCATGAGTTTGCAGGGCTCAGCCAATGGCTAATCCCAGTAAAATTAAGACATAAAAAAACCCACCATATTACTATGGTGGGTTGCGCACACGACCGCTAACGGCCGAGTAGATGTCAGGCCAACTTAAAAAGAGTAGTCTGTAAATGTCTCTCTTAATTTTAACTTGTGCATTTTTCCGGTGGCCGTCATGGGGATTTGATCGACATATTCGATGGCATCTGGCATCCACCACTTGGCGATTTTTCCGGTTAGGTGGCTGGTCACTTCCGCGTACGATAATTCTTTATCGCCGTGACGCTCGATGATCAATAAGGGGCGCTCATCCCATTTTGGATGCACCACACCGATGACCGCAGCCAGTGACACTTCTGGGTGTGACATCATGGCATTTTCAATATCGACCGAAGAGATCCACTCGCCCCCTGACTTAATAACATCCTTGCTTCTGTCTGTTATCTTCATGTATCCATGTTCGTCAATGATGGAGATATCACCGGTGTCGAACCAGCCATTTTCGTTCTTCACATCGGGGCGATTAAAGTATTGATCGACCACCCAAGGGCCTCTTACTAGGAGGTTTCCTGATGCCTTGCCATCCCACGCAACGTCCTGGCCATCATCGTTGATCAATTTAAGCTCGATGCCATATACCGGCACCCCTTGCTTTAACTTTTGCTCAAACTGAGCTTCATCGTCCCACTCTAGCATCTCTTTAGCTTGGATGTGGTTGATCGTACCCAGCGGGCTCATTTCGGTCATGCCCCAGGCATGGATAATGGCCATATCTTGTTCGTCTTGGAAATAACGGAATAGATGCGGCGGCATGGCGGTGCCACCCACCACCAGCTTCTTAAGGCAGGTTAACGAAATCTTATTTTCTTGCAGGTGCTGCGCTAACAAGTTCCAAACCGTTGGCACACCCGCCGCGAGTGTCACACCTTCGTCTTGAATGAGGCGACTCAACACCTTAGGGTCTGCCACTTTAGAACCCGCTAGCACCAGCTTACAGCCCGTCATGGCGGCCATATAGGGAATGCCCCAGGCATTAACATGGAACATGGGCACAACCGGCAATACGCAATCGTTCTTACCGATCGAGAAGGCGTCTGGCGCGATGGCCGCCATAGTGTGTAACACTAAGGCGCGGTGACTGTACTGAACCCCTTTAGGGTTACCGGTGGTGCCAGAGGTATAGCAGAGCTGGCAAGGGTCGTTTTCGTCGAGTTCGGGCCAGTTAAATTCTGTTGAGTGAGAACCAATGTCTGCCTCATAGGTAGACCATTTTTCGCCGAAGCCTTCTACCACAGAGGCATCTGACGTTAGCACGATGAACTTCTTGACGCTGGTGAGTTCGGCTTCAACGGCTTTTACTAAGTCAATAAACATCACATCGAGGAAGATAACCTGATCGCTGGCGTCGTTGACAATGAAATTAACTTGATCTGGGTGTAATCTTGGGTTGATAGTATGACAAACGGCACCCGAGCAACCTATGCCGTAATACAGCTCCATATGCCTAAAGTCGTTCCAGGCGAGGGTCGCTACGCGGTCACCCTTCTTAATATCATGAGCCTTCAGCAGGTTCGCAACCTGTGCCGAACGCTCGAAGATATCACTGAGTGTGCAACGGTGCTCATCATGATCGCTGGTGATCGATACCACTTCTTTATGCGGATTAATCTGCTTACCGTGTTTCATGATTGACGTTAGCGTCAATTGATAATTCATCATACTACCAAGCATAAATACTCCTATTACCTATAATTTTATGCGGAATAATTATAAGCATTACTGTAAAGGTTGACCGAATCGATTATTTTCGGTGACGTATTCTACCCTATAAAGCCAACAATTGAGTCTATAACTTCACGGCTTTTCTCGTGATGAGGCATGTGGCCGCAATCTTTGAGTATTTTCTTAGTGGCCACAGCCGATACATTGCCTGCAATATAGTCAGGAAAGGCCTGAGAGCCGTATTCATCATTCTCACCATGGATGACCAAGACCGGACAGGTCACATCCTTAATACAGTAACCTAGGCTCCATTGGGCAAATTCTGGGGACAACCAGGTCTCTGTCCAAGCCGCCAAGACCCACTCGGCTTTCGCGCCATGCCATTTTGCCAGCCGTTCGAGTTGACCTGGCTTGCTAAACATCTCCTTGGCGCTAATGATGCCTTCTAGGGTGATATCCTCGACAAATGCCTGTGCAGAGATAGAGATAACCGATTCACAATCTTTATCATTCGCCGCGATATTAAGCGACATGCCGCCACCGACACTGTGGCCGAGTAGACTGTATTTTTGAATGGCACAATGGGCTTTTATTGCTGGAAAATAGCTGCTCGATTCTTCTTTGATAAAGTCCACCGAGGGTGGCTCAATGCGCGCATCCGATTGTCCAAAGCCTAATCTATCGTAGGCAATGACGCGCCGCGACAGGCGGCTCGCCAGCAACTCGGGGAAAGACTTCCATAGCTGAGCAGAGCCTAAAGAGTCGTGCAGCAAGATGATAGGCGTGTCTGACGCTAATGTTTCGGGAAGCCATTCTTTAATGTATAAACGCCCTGCTGGGGTCGCTACTTTCGATTCTTTGCTTTTTATATTTTTCATCATCATTCTTATTAGATTTATTAGATGCTAGCTTACAGCACGTTCACTTCAACTGCATCGGTACGAGGGCAGCCCCTGCCCGAATATCTGAGTGAGACATAATACTCACCCGCTTCTGAGCATTTACCAAGCATACCGCATCGGCCACAGGGTGGCCTCGTACGAGGGCAGCCCCTGCCCGAACCTTTTGGCAGCCCCTCGGCAATTGCTCCTGCATTGCCCTACTACCCACATCCTTGTGGGCATGCCCGAATCTCTTGGCAGCCCCTCAACACTGACCCCCGCCGTTTTCAAGCCAAGTTTAAGGTATACTCTAGGCTCACAACAAGTAGGGTGCGCCCATGCAAATATATATTCTCATCGCCTGCGATCACCTAGAAGAAAATCAAGAGAAAAAACTCAAGAAAAACCAGCCCGCTATCCTCAGCGCCCTGCAAGCCTACGCCGATTCCCTGCCACAGGCAGGGGTGGTGGTGATTAATGATTGCACGAATCAGAGCGACGACGAGGGCTGCGATCACTGGCAGCTGGGCATCGAGCAATCAGTTAAGAAGAGCAAGCAGTTACAGTTGCCCATTAACTTATTTAATGACCTCGCCAAGAAATTCGCCATCGATGCAGAGGTGGGTTCGGTTAAAAAGGGCAAGCGTGAGGCGCTCAGTTATTTTGGTGCGCAGGAAGGGCGTGGCGATTCGTTTATGATTGCGCAATACCTAGACCTATAGCCAAGGTTAGATGGTAAATGGGTTAATGTTCGCCCCAAAAAAAGCCGCCCCTGTCATCACAACGGGGCGGCTTTGTAGGTAACGCGCTGCTTGTAGCTAACTAGCCTAGGTAAGACAGCATCACACCCGCTGCCACGGCAGAGCCAATGACACCCGCCACGTTAGGGCCCATGGCGTGCATCAACAAGAAGTTGTGGGGGTTGTACTCCAAACCAATCTTGTTAGAGACACGCGCCGCCATGGGAACCGCCGAGACACCGGCCGAACCAATTAACGGGTTGATCTTGGTCTTCAAGAAGACGTTCATCAACTTGGCCATCAACACGCCGCAGGCGGTGCCCACACAGAAGGCCGCCAGACCCAACAGCAAGATACCCAGGGTCTTCAGATTTAAGAAGGCTTCGGCCGAGAGCTTAGAGCCCACCCCTAAACCCAACATGATGGTCACGATGTTGATTAGGGCGTTTTGCACGGTGTCGCTCAAACGATCCACCACACCACACTCTTTCATCAGATTACCGAAGCAGAACATGCCCAACAGAGGGGCCGCCGATGGCAGCGCCAAGGCCACTAAGACCAGCAAGACAATGGGGAACATGATCTTTTCGGTCTGACTCACGTGGCGCTGCTGCACCATTTGAATGCGACGCTCTTTGTCGTTGGTGAAGGCACGCATGATAGGTGGCTGAATCATCGGCACGAGGGCCATGTATGAATAAGCCGCGACCGCGATGGCCCCTAACAATTCGGGGGCGAGGCGCGCCGCCACGAAGATCGAGGTGGGGCCGTCGGCACCGCCAATGATACCGATGGCCGCCGCTTCGTTGATGCTGAAGTCCATGATGCCGTAATGGTTCATGAGCACCGCACCGATCAGAGTACCGAAGATACCAAACTGCGCCGCCGCCCCTAATAGCAAGGTTTTAGGGTTCGCCAACAAGGGCCCGAAGTCGGTCATGGCACCCACGCCCATGAATATCAGCAATGGAAACAGGCCGGTCTCGATGCCGCTGTGATAGATGTAGTACAACAAGCCACCAGGGGTTGCTAGGTGGCCCACCGCATCATAGACAGGGGCGTCGTAAAAACCCGCCCCCGGAATATTCACGAAGATGGCACCCATGCCGATGGGCAACAGCAGCAAAGGCTCGAAGCCTTTTTTGATGGCTAAGAAGAGCAGCAACAGGCCGATGATGATCATCAGCCCCTGGCCCCATTGCATCTGTGCGACGCCTGAGTCCATCAATAATTGAGTAAGTTTATCCACGTCTAGCCCCTTATGCGATGGTCAGCAGAGTTTGGCCAACGGTCACAGAGTCACCCTCTTTGACGCCGATGCTGCCCACGGTACCCGACTTGGCGGCGCGAATTTCGGTTTCCATTTTCATGGCCTCCAAGATAATCACCACATCGCCTTCGCTTACTTGCTGACCCACGGCCACCTGAACTTTCCAGATGTTACCGGCTAGGGGCGCGCCCACCGGTTCGCCGCCGCCCACGGCTGCTGGTGCTGCGCCCACTACCGGCGCCGCTGCGCCAGCAAAGCTTAGTGGTGCGCCATTGACCGGAGCAAGGTTGGTGACATCGCCGCCGTCATCTACCTTCACCACGTATTCGTTGCCGTCTACATTAACGGTGAAGGTGTCTTCGGCGTCGCCTTTGGGGGCCGCCTCAAACGCATCTGGGTTGCCACGGTTCTCGAGGAACTTAGGGGCCACCTGCGGGAACAAGGCATAGGTTAGCGCATCGTCAATCTTGTCGGCGGCGAGGGTGATGCCCTTGTCGGCGGCTAAGGCATCCACGTCGGCAATGATCTTATCCATCTCGCTGTCTAGCAAGTCGGCGGGACGACAGGTAATGACTTCTGCGCCATCTAGTACACGTGCCTGCAATTCTTTGTTGTAAGGTGCTGGCGCGGCGCCGTATTCACCCTTAAGAATGCCTTGCGTCTCTTTAGAGATAGACTTGTAACGCTCGCCGGTTAATACGTTGAGTACCGCCTGGGTACCGACGATTTGTGAGGTGGGGGTCACCAAAGGAATGTGACCTAGATCTTCACGCACCCGTGGGATCTCGGCCAATACTTCGTCAAACTTGTCAGCAGCCCCTTGCTCGCGCAATTGGTTTTCCATGTTGGTCAACATGCCGCCCGGTACTTGTGCTACTAGGATACGCGAATCGGTGCCACGCATGGCGCCTTCGTACTTAGCATACTTTTTACGCACAACACGGAAGTAAGCAGCAACTTCTTCGAGTTTAAGCAAATCTAAGCCGGTATCACGCTCGGAACCCGCCATGGCAGCGACCACGGTCTCGGTAGCAGAGTGACCATAGGTCATAGACATGGAAGAGATAGCCGAGTCGACACGGTCGACACCCGCTTCGATGGCTTTAAGGATCGCCATGTCAGACATGCCCGCCGTGGCGTGGCAATGCAGCTGCACCTCAAGATCGGTTTCTTTCTTAAGTCGGCTTACTAACTCGTAAACTTGGTAAGGGTTGATGATGCCGGCCATGTCTTTAATGCAGATAGAGTCTACACCTAGGTCTTCGACCTGCTTGGAAAGAGAGATCCACGCATCCATGTTGTGCACCGGGGAAGTAGTATAAGAAATAGTACCCTGGGCGTGCTTGCCTTGTTTCTTGACGGCCTTAACCGCAGTTTCAAGGTTGCGCGGATCGTTCATGGCGTCGAACACACGGAAAACATCGATGCCGTTAAAAGCGGCGCGCTCTACGAATTTTTCCACCACGTCATCGGCATAGTGACGGTAACCCAAGAGGTTCTGGCCGCGCAGTAACATCTGCTGTTGCGTGTTGGGCATGGCTTTCTTGAATGCACGAATACGATCCCAAGGGTCTTCGCCCAAGAAGCGAATGCAAGAATCGAAGGTCGCTCCCCCCCAAGACTCCAAAGACCAATAACCAATTTGGTCGAGTTTTTCGGCAATGGGCAGCATATCGTCGATACGCATACGGGTGGCAAATAAAGATTGGTGAGCGTCGCGTAATACGACCTCGGTGATGCCTAGTTTTTTCGTCGCGGTCATTTGTAATGGCCTTGTTATTAATTGTCATTTGTACGGTTATTAAGCCACTACTCTCACTTTTGGCGAGAACGGTGCTCTTTCACGGCCGCAGCTAATACTTTTAATAGCTGCGGGTCGACGCCCGGTGTTGGTACGGCAGCGGCTTTCGCTGGAGCGGCGGGCGCTTCAGGGAAGTACTTGGTCACCAATTTTGACATTATCGTGGTGGCAAATATCAGTACGACTAAAAATACAAACACCGTACCCATGCCAAATGCCGATAAGCCTAGGCCGTCAGCTACAATAGGGGACATATAATCCACTCCTTATTAAACTGAACGCTCCTGCCCAGAGGTCTTGTAATTGCCTCTTTTTTGCAGGGCTTTATTTAACCCTCAAGCAGCGGTTAACTAAAAACGTAATTCTCCATGCGCTTCGCATACTGAAAATTATCGAGCCAATCTACTGGATATGCACCTGTTAGGCAACGTTAGCGTTTCTATTCGTGACAGAAATCAATGGTTTTTTCTGCTAGAATGCGGGCAATTTTTGACTCATGACAGCGGTAGGTAGTGACAGTGAAGCTGGCTTTAGCCCCCATGGAGGGCTTAATTGATGAACACATGCGCGCCTTTCTTACCCGAGATCGCGCCTTCGATCACTGCGTCACCGAGTTTTTACGCATCAGTGATCAGTTGCTGCCCAAACGGGTCTTCCAGCGCATATGCCCCGAGCATCGTAACGACTGGAAAACCCCGTCCGGTACCCCAGTGCACCTGCAACTGCTGGGCAGCGACCCCCTATTAATGGCGCAAAACGCCCGGCGCGGGGCGCTACTGGGGGCCCCCGTGATCGATGTGAACTTTGGCTGCCCTTCCAAGACGGTCAACAGTAATCGCGGTGGCAGCGTGCTGCTGCAAGACCCGCAAGAAATTTACGATATATTAATAGCCATGCGCCAGGCCATTCCGCCCCACGTGCCACTGACCGCCAAGATGCGCTTGGGTTATGAGGACAAGTCCTTGGCGCTGGACAACGCCCTGGCCATGGAGGCGGCTGGCATCGACGCCCTGTGCATCCACGCCCGCACTAAGGTCGAAGGCTACAAGCCCCCCGCCCATTGGCAGTGGATCGCCAAAATTAAGGAACAGGTAAAGATACCCGTCACCGCCAACGGCGAGATTTGGACGCTAGAAGATTATAAAAAATGCCAACAGGTCAGTGGCTGTGACGATATTATGCTGGGCCGAGGTGCGGTGGCGAGCCCAAATTTGGCCTTACAAATTAAGAGCCTCGCGGCGGGCAAAGAAATAAAGATAGGCGACTGGCACACAAGATTGCACGACATGCTGCAGATGATTCGAGAGACCATAGATTGTGGTAACAGTAAGTTCGCAGCGGGCCGCATCAAACAGTGGCTAGTCTATTTACAAAGGGGCTACCCCGAGGCCAGCCCCTTTTTTCAACGGGCCAAGCGCGTTAAGACCTCCCTGCAGATGATTGAACTACTGGAGCAGGAGATAGCAGATTTTAATGGCCACCCCACCTAACGATCAGACGGTATGCACCTAATAATCAGCGCGTGACGGCCAATATTCTATTGACCGCCGCCACGAGTGTTTTGTTTTCAAACGGCTTACGCAAACACTCATGCGCACCGGCGGCTTGCGCTAGGGCTAACGTTTCATCCTCTAGGGCAGAGACCACCAACACCTTTACATCTTTATAGGTGCCTTCTTTGGCCATGAAAGCCAAGACCTCAAAACCATTCATGCCCGGCATACTTAGATCTAGGGTCATTAACGTGGGTTTAAAACTGGCCAGCAGGTGGCCCGCACTGAAACCATCGTGCGCCACCATGGTCTCGAAGCCCGCGCGCCTTAACACTCTTTGAATGGCGGCGGCCATGGCATGAACGTCGTCCACGATTAAGATACGGTTATTGCTGTATTGGAATTCTTCCGGTATGGGCAGGTCATTGCTTTTGAGAAAAGCGATGAAGTCCTGCTCTTCGATACGGTTATTGCCACCACCTGGGAGTTTATAGGCCTTGAGACTGCCTTTATCAATCCAACGAATAACGGTTCGAAAATGCACACCGCAAAAGCGTGCCACCTCACCGCTAGTGAGCACCCGCTTGGGGGCCGACATATTAGTCATACGCCTCCTTTGTTTTCACATTAGTGACAATGGTGACTTATTAGGTAACAGTCTAGCCTGTTCATACATTGCCTGCACAAAAGATAGCGTACATTATTAGGGGCTTCCCAATTCCAGGATCGTCTCTACCGTGTCTGAGTCGATGACATTGCCATCGGTACTAGGAGATAGGTACCAGTGTTCCGCCTCGTAGCTTAATTCATCCACTTCTCCCGCCAGCCAGGCTCGATAATCCTCAAAGTGCGGGTAGGCAGAGTCGATGTGCACCCGCTCTAAGGGCCACTGCCAATTATCGGGCACGATAAGACCAAACGGGTAGCCGTTGGCGTCTATCATGCCATCGTTGGGGTTCACCGTGTACAGGTCTATGTCCTTGTTGGTATTTTTCACATTCAAATAAATTCGATAGTCGTCGTCCTCTATGGAACCTCTATCTGCATGGGTATTTAACTCGGGGTTGGCGAGTATAACTTGCACATCTGTCTTCCATAGGGGAGCGGTGATGTTGTCATCATCATAAACATTGGCGAAGCCATCTAGGGTGGCACGAGTATTATAGAACAGTGCCACATCACGCTGATCTTTCTTGTAAAATTTTTCAATCTGGGTGCCGTTATTCAAGTTGGTATAGGTGGCTTTTATGATGGCATCGCCGCTGAACATCTCATCCGTGATGGTGCTCACATTTTGCGAGTTCCAAAGCTCTCCGTTTAAATCCAGATGAGCAGAATGGTTATAACCGGCACCGCGCGCTACGGGAATAAAACTCATGTTAATGGTCTCCAGCTCGCCGTTGGCGTTATAGGACTCGGCCGCCTGAAACGCCATGACAAAATCATTGTAATCGGCATCACCTGGAGACGGATAGAGGTCTTCATAGGCGATGAAGGCCCAGTTGGAACTCTCCACCGGTTGGGTCACGGTCTGCTGGCCGCAACCGCCCTCAGCCCCCATATTTGGCATGACCGTTAAGTAAACGGTGGTGGCGTAGGAGCCGGCCAATTGCGAAGAAATATTGCCAAGCTGGGCCACGGCGGTAAAGTCGTGGCTGCTGTTGTGTATATCCCCCTCCTCGGTGGAGAAAGAGTGGAGCTGACCATCTATAAAATACATGGTATTGATCTCATAGCCGTCGTAAAACAGCGGCTGAGAGGTCGCCATGAGAGTGACCCCGCCGTTAGACTCCAGATGAAATTGGTCTGTATTTTGATAGATAGCACCGGCCGCACCATCCACACCGGTCGCGTTCAACTGTAGGTCATCTAAGCCATAAACGCTGGCCTGTAACCCCACCGACATACACACTAGGGCACTGTCATCGATGCTGGTTTGTCCAATATTACCAAAGTTTTGCGCCGTCAACTCAACACTTTGACAGGCTAATACTATAGGTAAGAGTGATGATAACGAACCACGCATCCGCTTTATCCCCGTATGATCCTAGGCTGTAAAATAATCAGTATTTCGCTATCGACCATTTTGTGAATAGTATTTCTGAATAACCCTCCCACCAGTGGGAAGTCTTGCAACAAGGGTATACCGGAACCCTCACTGCGCCTTTTTTTCTGTAACAGGCCCCCCAAAATCAACGACTCGCCGTCGCGAATACTTACCGAACTCGATAGGGAGTGCTGCACCACAGTGGGTAAGCCATAGCCATCTACAACGAAATCACTGACGCTGGCATTTTTAATTTCCAGCTGCATGTGCCCCAGCTCGCTCACATGGGTCACCACGTTCATCTCCACCCCGAAGTGGATGGCCTCTCTTTTATGGGAAGAGGCCATCACCTGTGGGGACCATACCGTTTGCATGGAACGAAACTTGGCTTCTTTCCCTTCCAACACCACAATAGACGGCATGGTCTTAATTTGCGCATGACCGGTGCGGTTCAAGGCGTTTACGGCATCCAAAAAATGCCTGGCCTTCATCGAAGGGAGCGTCACCGTACGCCCCCCATAAGATACCGCCCCGAGTGACTGGTTATACACACTGGACGCTTTATTTTTAATGCTCTGCCAATCTAGGCCCAGTATCTCCAACGCTTCGCGGGACACCTCAATGATGCTTAATTCCAGCACGACCTGCTTCTGTGGTAGATCGAACAACACGATATCATGCTGAATTCTATGCATGATGCTGTTGGGTGCGGTGATGGCTATGAAGCCATGTTTCTGGTTAATTTTTATATACCTTTGATAAACCTCAGGTAAAAATGTCACTAAGGATAGGGCATCTAAATAGCCTGGCCTGTAAATACACGTGGCCGAGAGCTGGTGATAGGAGGATGACGTAGGCTCGGATGATCCCACAAAGATGTGATGGGACAAGATACGATAATCATACTCTCCCACCGCCAGCAAGGTCGCCAACACGTCGCTGACCATTGACTGAACGAAGTGAGCACTGACGATGCCTTCGATACTATCGTCCATGATAATAGGGATCTCGGATAACAGGCTAATCTCCACTAGCGCATCCCGCAAATCCATTTCTTCAAATTCAATATCTATGGTCTTGTCGAATAATTTATTGTAGCGGTTGTGATCCCTAGTACATTTAAATTTCTCGTGAGCCTGGGTATTGGCATCCACTCGAATTAACGGTTGACTTTCCACCGAGGCTAATGCCTCACGACCATCTTCCATGTTAAAAAAAGATTGCCGTAACTGATTAAGCTGCTGCTCGACTTGGTGATCGATTGGCGGTTTAACATTAGCAGTGCAAGCACACAACAGTAGCAATAGAATGGGTGTTAGTATTTTCATAATTAGGCCTAATGTGAGCATTGCCACCACGAAAATAAATGGAACACATCCCTGTGTTATGAACCAGCCAATCCCTTGACTTCGGCCTGGTCAGGACTCGTATTACCTTGCTCTGAAAGTGTTATCTCGTGCCTAAAGACGGGTTGATTACGCCGATTAAATGTATTTTTAATGCGAATTTGATAGGTTCCTTCTACGATATTTTTTGGCAAGACGCCGAACACTTTCACTCTTGAGCCAGGATAAACCATGGATGCATCTTCATTTCTCTGCCAGGCAGAGAGAGTTTTAAGTTGTAAGCGCCCCACTAACCGTCGGTCTTTGCTACGCAGCTGCAATTCGGTATTTAAGTGCCCCTCTACCTTTGACAGGTTTTTAAAATAACCTTCAAACTCCCACCCTTCCTCTACTTTACGGAAGCTTAAGTCCTCAAACTTAGTTTTAGTTCTGGTACGCCTTTTCTTGCCGTTATCGGTATTGATCTTTAACACCACCGCATAACGAACATTGACACTAATGCCCTTTTTTTCCTCTTCGCTCTGCACTTCCTCCACCATGATGGCGGCTAAATGCTGACCACGGGCCCTACTGGGAATTTTTATCGTGCCCTTGGCCACACGATAATCTCCAGATTTAAGGGCAAACTTATTTTCTTTTATCTTAATCCAGTGAGCCTTACTGCTTTTATTGCTGCTGTCTCCCTCCATAAACCCCATATGGCCGGTCTCTACCTGATTTAAATCATATATTTTTAACACGACCTTACCGGACTTCTTGGCTTTTACGGTAAATTCAAATGGAATAGGTTTGTTTTTTTCTCCTTCGATATTAATCACCATAGGTGCCACAGCAAACTCCCCACTGTGGACAGATGCACAAAAAATAATGGTTAATAGCAATAGAATAATACGTGACATGACCAAGCCTCCAAAAAAAGGGGCGCGAGCCCCTTTACACCACTTTCAGTTAGATTGAGGAAACCGTAATGGTGATGGAGCCAGAGTAAGCGCCGGCTTTTTGTGCTGAGATTGCTCCCAGTACGGCTTGAGCCGATACATTGTGTGACGCGTTATGCACTGCGCCGGAAGCGGTATCAAATTCAAGAGTACCACTGTCTAGGCTGTAGGACGTCGCGACACTATCGCCACCATTGGATAGGTTAGCCCCCACCATAGAGACGTGTACTTGACCATTGGACTCTAGGTTAAAGTCATCGTTGCCGTTATATGTGGCCCCGGCTTCACCGTCTGCGTCTATGGTAGTCAAGGAAAAATCATCCAATCCCGTGAGGCTGGCGTATAGCCCAACACTCATGGATACCGTGGCGGAATCACTGTCCAATTCGACACCCTGAGCATTAAATGCCAGGGCACTGATGGCAGAGATCAGGGCGATTTTTTTCATAGTTGATTTCATATTTTCTTTCATAGTTGCTTTCATGTTTATCTCCAATATTTCTAACCAGGCGTCGTTGCCGTACCCCAGTATTGCGAACAATATGCCAACTTTTAAAAACCAGTAAATACGGGGAACGAGAGGGCATATACCTCAAATTGGCTGTAACAAGGATGTAACCTCTGTAACTTTATTTAATACTTGTTACGTAACACCTTCACTTTTTAGGTGCTGCCAGTGTCTGGCCTATTTGCGGCTAGCTAGGAAGGTAGATTATTATTTTTAAGATAGCGCCACAGAGTCTGCCGGCTGATACCCAACAGCTTCGCGGCTCGCGATTTATTCTGATCACATTGCCGTAGCGCCTGCTCGATACTCAGTGTCGCCTCACTAGAATCAGGCAGCTGCTGTGGTGCTCGCCCTTCTCCTTGCAATAGATATTCTGGTAAGTCCTCGCCTTGTACCCTAGGTTGCTCTAGGGTGGCACACAAAAAATTACACACGTTCTCTAATTCACGAATATTTCCCGGCCAAGGATATTGGTGTAATATTTTTTTAACTTTTTCATCACAGCTTATTTTTGGCCACTCAGGGTGATAATTAAAGCGGGCCATAAATTGACTAAACAACAGCTCTATTTCATTTCTGCGTTCCCTCAAGGGAGGGATATGAATAGGATAAACATTAAGGCGGTACATTAGGTCTTCACGAAATCGCCCTTCTTTGACCGCCACGCTCAACGGTTTAGCCGAGGCCGAAATAACCCGTACATCGACCGTTACATCATGAGTTTCTCCCAACAGGGTGATCGTCTTCTCTTGTAGGGCGCGGAGGATCTTTGCCTGGGCTTCCAAGGGGATATCCACCACCTCATCCAGAAAGAGGGTGCCTCCGTGGGCCGCCTGATAAAAACCCATGTGGTTTTCATTGGCACCAGTGAAGGCTCCCTTCTTATGACCAAACATTAACGATTCAAATAATTCCGTGGTGAGGGTGGCGCAGTTTACCGTGATATAAGGGCCGTCTAGGCGATCGGAGTTATTGTGAATGTAGCGCGTTAATAACTCCTTACCCGTACCGGTCTCGCCCTGAATATAAACCGATATATTGGTCTTAGCCGCCTTGAGGGCTAACTGGTAGACCTTCTCCATTTTGTCATGAATGATCAGCTGCTCTCGCTGGCCAGGCTCATGAAGTTTGTTTACTAGCCGTCTTATTTCGTCATTTCCCCAGGGTTTATTCAAGAAAAAGTCGATGAAACCATGATTAAATGTCGGAATAATATCGTCAAAATCGGCATAGGCGGAACAAATTATTTTACTTCCCTGAAACCCTAGCCCGCACAGGCGCTTAAATACCTCGCTGCCCAACAAGCCTGGCATGCGCTGATCGCAGACAATCACATCGAAAGCCAGGGCCTGCTTGAGGTCATACGTCCGGAGATCTTGCATGACCGTCAGGGAATATGCCTGGCTATCACGAAACACTCGTTGATACGTCTTTAAGACCGATGGCTCATCATCTATGCATAAAATATTAATGGGCTTAGCCATATCTGCCCCTAAATGACGTGATAATTAAAGAGTAGAATAAAAACCGTCTTCGCTGAAAACATATTTTTTAGCAGAGTTAAAAAAACATCGTATAGAGGTTATTAATCTAAGAGCTTGTGTGACATTGGTGACATTAATGACTAATGTAAAAGTACACTCGATTATATCGCACAGGTGCCACATGCAAAATTCGCTATTATTGGTAGACGATGAGACGGAAATTCAAAAATCCTTCACGCGCATGTTAAGAAAAGAAGATTACCAAATCTATACCGCAACCAGTGGCTGTGAGGCCCTGAATATCTTATCGCAACACACCATCAAAGTGGTGATCAGCGACCAGCGGATGCCCCACATGAGTGGCTCCCAATTCCTCAGCCAAGTGAAAGAACTCTACCCGGATACCGTGCGCATTATTATCAGTGGCTATGCCGATTTCCAAGCGGTAAGCGATGCCATCAATCAGGGCGCCATCTATAAATTTTTAGCCAAACCTTGGAACAATGAGATGCTGCGCAGGGAGATACGTGAAGCCTTTACCATCCAGTCCCTTAGGCAGCGCAATAATCAATTTTCCTATTTATTCGATAGCACCATAGAGGCCATTATGATGAGCGATGAACAAGGCCTGATCGAAAGCATCAATCCAGCCTTCAGCGAGCTCACCGGATTCAGCAAGCAACAAGTGATCGGCAAACATTTCAATACGTTCTTACTAACCTCTTCACAAGATCCCATATCAGACAGCGTCTTATTATCTAATCCAAGCTCAGAATGGCATGGAGAATTGAGATGCCTGAAGAGTGATGAGCAGCAATTTCCCATATGGCTCAGTTTCATGAAGATTAAGGGTCCCTACAACGAAACCATTTACGCGGCTTTATTTATCGATATAAGCGACCAAAAACAAAATGAGGCCCGCATTGAATTCCAAGCCTATCACGATGAACTCACTGGGCTGCCTAATCGCCGCCTATTTAACGACCACCTAGAATTAGCCCTGCATCAAAGTAAGCGGCATCAAAATAAGATTGCGGTATTGTTTATTGATCTAGATCGTTTTAAACACGTCAACGATACTCTGGGCCACGAGGTGGGGGATCAGCTATTGATGGCGGTCAGCCAGCGCTTAAACAGCACCATTCGCCGCGGTGAGACACTGGCACGCTTTGGTGGTGACGAATTTGTGGTGATTTTGCCCAGCTTAAATGGCTTACAGGAGTGCGAAACGGTGGCCAATAAAATCATCCACATTTTAGCAGAGCCATTTAACATCGCCGGCGAGAAACTGCACATATCCCCCAGCATAGGTATCAGCACCTTCATCACTGGGGGCGACAATGAACACTTGCTGATGCGTCATGCCGACAGCGCCATGTACCGGGCCAAAGCATTAGGCGGCAACAACTTTCAATTTTATGACGCGGCCAGCAATCAGGAAATTAAAAACCTGTTACAGGTGGAGAGTGCCCTGCACGAGGCCATCGAACATCACGAATTTGTCATTCATTATCAGCCGCAGGCAAACCCCCACAACGGCATCATTTGCCATGCCGAGGCGCTAGTAAGATGGCAGCACCCAAGTGAAGGCCTGCTGTACCCCGCACAATTTATCGACGTGGCACAAAAAACGGGATTAATCTTACCCATAGGAAAAAACATCCTGCAATTGTCCTGTGCGCAACTGGCTCAATGGCACCATGAGGATGGCCTGGCCATCACCCTTGCCGTTAACCTTTCTGCCTGTCAGTTCAATGACCCTCACTTGCTCGATGATGTCTGCCAGCTAATCGATGAGCACCAGCTTGATCCTCAGTGGCTGGAGCTGGAAGTAACCGAGAGCATATTGCTCAATGACATTGCCAGCAGCACAGCCACCTTAAACAGGCTTGCTGACATGGGCGTGCGCATCGCACTGGATGATTTTGGCACTGGCTATTCATCCCTGAGTTATTTGAAAACACTGCCCATCTCGACCCTGAAGATTGACCGCAGTTTCATCGAGGGTTTGCCCCATAACCAGCAAGACAGCATCATCACGGGCTTTATCATTGATCTGGCCAAGGGCCTTGGCTTATCCATCGTCGCCGAGGGCATAGAAAACAAGCAACAATATGATTTCTTATGTGAGGCGGGCTGCGACCTGATTCAGGGCTACTACGTGAGCCCGCCGGTTAACCATCAGGATTTCAAGGCACTGATTAGCCCATAAACCTACGATACAACACCGGAGTACCCACGATGAACAGCTGTCAGCCCCTCACTTGCAAAGTGTGGATGTGGGCATCCATGCTCATTTTATTGTCCGCCATGCACACTCAGGCCCATGAGCCACCAGGGAGCAGCGCCCGTTTCATCGCTAACTATTACCTGGATAGTCGTGATTTTAATACCGTCAGCCTCATTTATAGCAGCCAGGCCCTCCCCCACGGATTAACCTTTTGGGGATTTACCGACCTTCACTCGAGCCAAAACAGCGATGACAATCGCAGTGATTTCACCACCTTTTTTAGCGAGGCGAGGCTAAGCAAGGTGCTGCAAGGTAACTGGGGGCTGCAAGGAGAATATAACGACGCCGACGGCAACGATAACGACCTAGTCCGTTTCGGCGTTACCTACCAGGCCCCACTCAAGAAGCGTTTCTTAATGCTGCGGATGTTTCCACTACAGACCAACGGCAGCCACGCTCAGGTCAGCCTCGCCTGGCGTACCCCGCTGGGATTCGACACGCTCTTATTCGAAGGTTTCATCGACTACAACATTTTAGACGGGCAGAGCAATCGAATTGTCAGCGAACCCCAGCTACGCTATATGTTGGGGCAACGTCACGGGCTAACCATAGAGTACCGACGCAATGAATTTTTACGCGATTCGAGCAGCGATGAGCAGGGCATTGCCCTAGGGTTTTATTACCATTTTTAAAGCAGGCTGAATCTTCATCAGCTCGCAGGTAAAACGAACAGGTATACACTAAAAATATCGAAGACGAGCAGGCTGAATCTTCATCAGCTCGCAGGTAAAACGAACAGGTATACACTAAAA
>CAJXIK010000001.1 GCA_913054445.1 uncultured Bermanella sp. | reverse complement strand
CCACAGATTGACCCCTGTGCTTATTTTAATGCGATTGCCCTGATAGAGTTTACCAATACCCTTGCCTACGCCTTTAGCACGGCCCTTAAATTGACCCGCCCAGGGCTCACCTTGTCGATGGATATTTGCTCTATGGTGATGCCCTTCTGAGTCTCTAACAGTTCTAACCAGTCGATGACGGAGTTAAAATTCGCTTGGTCTAACCAGATGCGTAAGCCCCGTGTGCCTTCCGGCTCGAAGCGTTTTAAGGCAATATTTTTAGCCTTAGCGGTGTTGTTCACTAGGCTCAGTATCGAGCCTTTAAACGAGGCACCACTGGCAGGGTTTGCGGTGGCAAAGAGGTGCGCATTTTCTTTCATGGTTTGGTGGAATGTTAACTCGCTGGCCAGACGTGTCTCGGCCCGCTTCAGTGCCTTCTCACTGGGCTGCCAGGTCCAGCTGATGATGAAGGCCAGCACCACGAGCGTCGCGAGCCCCTTAACCAGGATTTGGTCCCGTGCGCCGAGCGCGTTAAACCAGGTATGAGCCGATTGATAGAGGCTCGAGGCTTGTACCTGCTGGCCTATCTGCGTTTTTAATTGTGCTATTACTTCAGCCATTGCTAGATACCTTTAATAAACCTTTGATGCGTTTACCA
This sequence comes from uncultured Bermanella sp., assembly GCA_913054445.1. Lineage (GTDB taxonomy): Bacteria > Pseudomonadota > Gammaproteobacteria > Pseudomonadales > Oceanobacteraceae > Bermanella. The sequence goes on along the minus strand of CAJXIK010000001.1, from coordinate 34,190 downwards.
TCATTGTTGGCCGAGGCAATTTCCACCCGTAAGCCGTTCTTTTCTAACTGCTGCTTGATGCTGTCTAGTTGGGCGATGTTTAGGGTTAACAGGCTCATCTCTAACACCCCCTTATTGCTGGCGAAGCGCACCGATTGCAGCTGGGCATCTTTATTCTGGCGAATCTGCGCACTGGCCTGAGCCAGTATCTGCGTGAAACCGGTGCTGCTCTGAGCACTCGGGGATGCCGTCTCGAGCTTGTCGTTAAACATGCGTTTGAGGCCACGGCGTACCGTCTCATCGGGGAACAATGTTTGATAATACTGCTTGGACGCGGCCTGCACCGAGGCGGCCAGGTTATTCTGCTGCGTTGCACTCAGCCAGTTGCTGGCCACCACCATGACGAAGACGCTGGCCGCCAAGATAAATACGCCCTTAAACTTCTGCGTGGCGGCATTGTCCTCTTTGATTTTTGGCTGATAGGGGCCGCTCAATAAGTTGTTTTTAGTCTGTTTGGCCTGTGCGGCTAAGTGCTGGTAAACCTCGGTAAATGACTGACGGCTAACGGCTAAGCCGAGATTCTCCAGTTGAACATGCAAGAGCTCATCTGACTCTTCTGCAAAGCACAGGGTCACCGCCTCGTTGGCGTTGTCTTGCGCTAAGTGCCTTTCAAGGGTGAGCGCCAGCAATGCCCGCGGCACGCTAAACGCCGAGCACTCACCGAGGCGCACGCAGGCCTGACCATTGACGATGAGGATGCTGGTGACGCCGGGCTGACAAGGCAGCAACAACGGGGCAAAAAACATCTTCTGGACGGGATAGGTTTGACTAACGCTGGCCATGGTCTGGTGGCTGATGGTGGCGGCATGGGCTTGGCCGTTGTCACGCCCCAAAAAAACCAGGTGATTTTGCTCCAGTTCGTTGGCCAGCTGATCTTCCAAGGCAAACGGCAGCGCCTTGATGATCTGCCTTGGCTGCTTGATGGGCATGGGGGCATTAAGCACTTGGCATTGCGTGCCGGTTAGGAGGATCACATCGTTGACCGCAAGGTCGGTCACATCCGTAAGCTGGCCACTGCCTTGCAGGTGCAATGCCGGGTCGTGTGTGTGGTTAAGCAGCAGTAGTTTCATGTGGCTTGTTTCATGTGGGTGAGCAGTTAATTATTTTTAAGCGTGTGGTTATGTCTTCGAGTTTACGCGAGAAGTCACGATAGACCACGCCAATGAAGCCATCCGGCCCCATGTCACGCTTGATAATGGACTCCAGTATTAATTGGCTGGCATCCGCATCTTGTCCTGTTTTAATCATGATCATCACACTGAAGTACTGGCTCTTAACAGCGAAGTCCTCGCGCCCCCAATTTGTATGGCCTTTTGCATTTTTAACCGGGTCCACTTGGTCTTCAATGATTTTGTTTTGCCAAAAATCATCGATACTTGCAAATACATTGGTGTCTCTGAATGTGGGGCCGCACTCTCCGGCCCGCGCCACCGCCACCACGGCCTTAGCCTTAGATAGAGATAACGTGGGGTCCCAGGCCTGTAAAATATGTTCGTGGGTAGTATTGACGTTGAGTGGTGTGCCATAGGGTAGCGCCGTCACATAGGGTTCGATGATGTGGTAGCTTTCGAGGTCCATACTCTCTAACAATAGCAGCTCGGATGGGTGGCTAAAGTCAAGGCCTGACGCTCGGTAGGGCGGTGTGAGATTTTGATAGGTATTGCTTGCCGCACTATTTATATCGAACCAATCTTGAGTCTCACGCGCTATGGTGGATGGAATGGCGCTGGCAGGCAGGGACAGGCTGCTTAATAAGCTCTCGAAGCGCTCCCGGGCTTTATCGACCGCGGCGGCATTGGTGCCGCTGGGGTCCATCCTGAGGGCGTTCAGATTAAACAAACCCTGTAAATCCCGAATACTCATAAACACTTCGGCAGAGGATAATGGCATGGTAACTGGTTTATTCCACAGCTCCACCGCACTGTCCAGCGGCTTGTTATTTTGATTATCCCGTGTGCCGTCTAGCTTCAAAAATGCCTTGGCCACATCTTCGGCGCTGACCGCCAGCAACATGGCTTGGCTACGGTTAAAGGTGGCGCTGGCCTGGGCCATGCTCATGACCTGCCTTTTTTGCATGGAGACCGCCAATAGCGACACTAAGGCAAATATAAACAATACCGTGATGAGGGCGAGCCCGCCTTGTTTATAGGGGCTTGGCTTATAGGGGGCGTATGAAGGCATGACGCGGCACCTCGTATATTCTTTCGATCTCACCCAGTTTTTTTAGGGTGTAGGTCACCTTAACTTGGGCTAAATCTAGGGTCATATTGGGCATCACGAAGGGCGAGGGCCACTCTTCCTGCCAGTCATCGTTTCTGATGGTGTTATTTGGGTTGCCAAAGTCGATGGCCTGACCCCGAAAAGCAAATGATACATCCTCCACATCGTCCAGCAATACCTGCACTATGGGGGGAGCACTGTCGGAGGCCTGGTCTAATACTGGCCAAAAGAAGCGAATGAAACAATTGCCCGTGGTGCTGGCAGAGGGGTCCTTGATGGCATCCGCGCAAAATTCGCTGTCGTGGCTTCTTAGGGCATAGGCCACTCTTTGTAGGTTAGCGCGATGCTTACCCTTCCTTAACCCCTGCCCGGCGCGGGTAAATTCCACGAGGTAATGTGAGTCTGTGGTGAGGGCCTGTTTAACGCTGCCGTATTCATCTTTTATGGCGCGCCCTGCTGCCTGCCAGAAGTCACGGCGCATGAGCAGGTCCATGCGTTGCATGTACCTTAGCTGTAAGAATCTTTGCTCGGTGGCCTGGCTGGTGGCCATTATGCTCGACAATAATTGCGTGGCCCCGATGCCAATGCCGGCGGTAATGCTCACCGCCAGCAAGACTTCTAATAAGGTAAAGCCGTTTTGAGAGGCGTATTTAGGCATGTTAGTCATTGGCTATGTAGGCCACGAAAGTTTGTAGGGCATGTTCTGGCTGGCTCTTAATATAGACAGACACACTTACCTCCCTTACCTCTATGGGCAGGTTAATACCGGCAAATGTTTTTTTGTCTGTCACCACCCGCTTAAGCAGCCACTGGCGATCCGAGAATTTAAGCTCGTCTTTGCCGGATTTAATCTCGTCCCAGGATAGGGAGCGCATCTTAATGAGGTCGTTTTCGGCGATCCAGCTGGCCAAGAGTTTTTTCTCTAGGTGCACTTGGCTATCCACAGTCACCGCCGCCACCTGTGAGATGGTGCTGGCAAGCATGGCAAAGATAGTGATGGCGATCATCACCTCTAACAGGGTGAAGCCGCTCTGCTTATGGTTCATCGATCCCCCCCGTATAAAACCGCCCCACTCCCATGCCCTTCACTGTGCTCGTAAATTGCAAATCCTCCATGGAGATTTCGAAGCGGGTCACGTCTTGTTCACCCGAGCTATAGGCATAAAAATGCGGCTCTATTTCTTTGCTGCCTTGCGTGCCTGCATAGGACAAGACCACGGATAAGCCTTGCACAGACAGGGATAGACTCATGGCGGGGGCGGATAATTTGATAGGGTTATTGGTTGTTTGCTGGGACAGCTGCCAGCTATAAAGCGCCTTTGAGTCGGGGTCGTTGTCATCTTTAGGGGTAACCTGAGTGTATTCATACACACCGATTTGCGTTTTATTCACCACGAAACCGAGGTCGATATTTTTGAAGATGGCGCGCTCGGATAGGTCTTCCATGATAAAGCGCAGGCGCTGAGCCTCGGCTATTAGTTGCTGGCGACGAGGGTCGGTGCCGGTATTAATCGCCGCCATAGAGACGATGACGCTGATGATGACCAGCACCACCAGTATCTCTATGAGGGTGAATCCACGCTGCGCCATGAGGCTGCTAATCGTTGCTGCTGATATCGGCGGCGTCGTCTTCGCCACCCTCTTCACCATCGGCCCCTAACGATACAATTTCATAGTTACTCTTCTTGGAAAAATAGAGGTACGGCGTGCCCCATGGGTCCACCGGCATTTTTTTCATGTAACCACCGGCCTTGTAATTCTTAGGCTCGGGAGAGCCAGCGGGCTTACTGGCCAAGGCCTCGATGCCCTGAGAGGTGCTTGGGTAACGGAAGTTATCGAGCTTGTACATGTCTAATGCCAAGGCGATATTGGCCATTTCGGCCTTAGCGGTCTTTACCTTAGCGCGCCCGGCTTCGCCGATGATGTTGGGGGCCACCATGGCGATGAGACCTGCTAGTATGGCCAATACCACCATGATTTCGATGAGGGTGAAGCCCTTTTGGTTTTTCATGCAATGTCCTTATGACAGTTTTAAAATAAGCGTGTTGAGCAAAGTGGGTTAGTTAATCATTTGGTTCATGTTAAGTATTGGCAACATGATGGCGATGACGATCAAGACTACTATGCCCCCCATGGCCAGTAACATGATGGGTTCGAACATGCTCACCAAAGTGGTGATGGTGTTCTGTAGGTCGTTTTCTTGATTTTTAGCGGTTTTTTCTAGCATGGTATCTAGCTCGCCGCTTACTTCGCCGCTGGCAATCATGTGCAGCATCATGGGCGGGAACACATGGGTCTCTTGCAGAGCCTGATGAAGGCTACCCCCTTCGGTGACGTGTTGCGAGGCCACCCCCAGTCGCTCTTCTATGATCACGTTGCCCACCACCTGGGCGGCAATTTTCATGGCTTCCACTAGGGGCACCCCACTGGCGTTTAAGATGGCCAAAGTGCTGATAAAGCTAGAGGTATTGAAACTTTTCACCATCTTGCCAAAGAACGGCATGTGCAACATCATTTCATGGTAGCGACGCTTCAGGTGTTCTTTCTGCAATGCCCATTTAAAGCCAATAGCGGCGGCAATAACCACCACAAGCAGTAAAAAGCCATGGGCTTGCAGGAAGTCACTGGCTGAAATCATGGCCTCGGTGAGGGGCGGTAAGGCCTGACCATTCTTAACAAACACCTCGACAATGTCGGGCACCACATAAGTTAATAACCCCACCACTATGCCCACGGCCACGATGCAAAGAATAATGGGGTAAACGGCAGCCAGCTTGATTTTTTGCTGGTTAACCTGGCTGCTCTCCATATAGTCGGCCAAACGGTTTAGCACGGTGTCTAGGTGCCCGGCATGTTCACCAGCCGCCACCGTGGCGCGATACAGTTTGGGGAAGGCGTAGTCAAAATCGTTGAGGGCGGCGGCAAGGCTGTGGCCTTCGAGCACCCGCGAGCGAATGTCGAGAATCATGGCCTTAATGTGTTTCTTTTCAGTCTGCTCGGCGGTGGCCCTTAAAGTCTCTTCGATGGGCAGGCCGGCGGATATTAGGGTGGATAACTGGCGGGTGAGCATGGCCAGATCGGCGGTCTTGATGCCGCGGCGAAAAACGTTGGCAAAGGGGTTAGCATTAGACTTTACCTGAGCGACTTCCACCGACAGGGGCATCCAGTGCTTATCACGTAACTGCTGGCGTACCTGGCGAGGACTGTCGGCTTCCAGTATGCCTTTTTTTTGCTTGCCCTTCTCGTTGAGGGCCACATATTCGAAAACTGCCATATTAAGCCTTACTGACCCTGAGCACTTCCTCTATGGTGGTCTCACCCTCACGGGCTTTGCGCAGGCCATCTTGTTGTATGCTGTTGCTCTTGGAGCGAGCGTATTTTTCTATGTCGAGTTCCCCTGCGGCGTTGTGGATTAGGGTCTTTAGTGTCTCATCCACCTCGATAATCTCGTAAATACCACGACGCCCTTTGTACCCCGTACCACTGCATTGGGTGCAGCCCTTGGCATGATAGAGGGTTAAATTTTCATGGGGGGCGAGCGCAAATAGGGCTTTCTCGGCGTCATCGGCGGCGTATTCGACCTTGCACTGCTGGCACAGGGTTCTTACCAGTCGTTGCGCCACTACCCCCACTAGGCTCGAAGCCAATAAGAAAGGCTCTATGCCCATGTCTTGCAAGCGGGTGACCGCCCCCACCGCGGTATTGGTGTGCAGGGTCGACAAAACCAGGTGGCCAGTAAGAGAGGCCTGCACCGCGATCTCCACCGTTTCACGGTCACGAATCTCGCCGATCATCACCACATCTGGATCTTGACGCAGTATGGCGCGCAGGCCGCGGGCGAAGGTCATGTCTACTTTATTGCTGACCTGGGTTTGGCCGATGCCGGGTAAACTGTATTCCACCGGATCTTCGATGGTGAGGATGTTACGCGAGCTGTCATTCAATTCACTTAAGGCGGCATACAGCGAGGTGGTCTTGCCCGAACCGGTGGGGCCGGTTACGAGGATGATGCCGTGGGGTTTACTGATGATGTTCAGCAGGCGACTGAGGTTGTCGCCCTTCATGCCCAGCTGTTTTAAGTTGAGGCGGCCCGCCTGTTTGTCCAGCAGCCTCATGACCACCCGTTCGCCATGGGTGGAGGGCATGGTCGAGACGCGCACGTCCACCTCGCGCCCCGCCACGCGCAACGCGATGCGACCATCTTGCGGGATGCGTTTCTCAGCAATGTCCAACTTGGACATGACCTTGATACGGCTAACCAATAATGGCGCCAGCGCCCGCTTGGGTTCGAGAACCTCTTGGAGGACGCCGTCCACACGTGCCCTCACGACCAGGCGTTTCTCGAAAGTTTCGATATGAATGTCGGAGGCGTTGCGCTTAACGGCATCGGTGAGGATGCCATTGATGAGGCGCACGATGGGGGCATCGTCTTGCTGATCCATAAGGTCTTCGGTTTCGTGGATTAGGTTGGCCAGGCTGGCCAGGTCCATGTCGTCGCCCAGCTCTTCCATGGCCTCGCGGCTGTCGGCGCTTTCTTGGTAGATGCGCGCCAGCTGGATGCTAAAATCGTCGTCGCTCACGGCCTCAAATTTGACTTGGCCACCGAGGATGCGCAGGCATTCGGTCATGGCTTGGGCGGGAGCATCATCTTTGTACCAGGCTTGGTATCCTGATTCACCTTGCAATTCGGCCACTAAGCCAAAGCGTTTGGCAAAACCGTAAGGTAATCGAGATAGTTCTGGGTTTTGATCCATTGAGTCCACTGCGGGCCTGCGTCCATTTTGTGATTCTGTAATAGACGCTTAGTGTACCTAGTAGTTTCCTAGATATGAATTAACTGAGCTAAAAACGGCTATTTTTGCCATTATTTGTGATGTGTATGATCTAAGCCCTTAATTTTGAACAAAAAAAAGCCAGGCTAAGCCTGGCTTTTTAGTACAAAGCGGAACTTTACAGTTTGCTATCTAGCTCAGGGATGGCTTCAAATAAGTCAGCCACTAGACCGTAATCGGCCACTTGGAAGATAGGCGCTTCTTCGTCTTTGTTGATGGCAACAATGACTTTAGAGTCCTTCATACCCGCCAAGTGCTGGATGGCACCGGAGATACCAACGGCAACATAGAGGTCAGGTGCAACGATTTTACCCGTTTGCCCCACTTGCATGTCGTTAGGAACGAAGCCCGCGTCAACCGCAGCACGAGACGCGCCCACGGCGGCACCTAGCTTGTCGGCCAGCTTGTATAGCATCTCGAAGTTTTCGCCGTTTTGCATACCGCGACCACCAGAAATTACGATGCTAGCAGCGGTTAGCTCTGGACGGTCGGACTTGGCCAGCTCTTCACCGACAAACGCAGAAACACCCTTGTCAGCCACAGTGCTCACAGACTCAACGGCAGCAGAACCACCCTCGGCCGCAACTGCATCAAAACCAGTGGCACGTACTGTCACAACCTTAATAGCATCGCTGGACTGAACCGTAGCGATGGCATTACCGGCATAAATAGGACGAGTGAAAGTGTCGGCAGACACTACGCTGATGATTTCAGACAGCATGTTCACGTCTAATAGGGCTGCTGCGCGTGGCAAGAAGTCCTTACCTGTAGTGGTAGCTGGCGCTAGGATGTGGCTATAGCCTTTGCCTAGTTCAGCAACTAAATCACCCATAACTTCGGCCAACTGGTATTGATAGGCGGCGTCATCGGCCACTAATACCTTGTTAACACCGTCAATTTTAGCGGCGGCTTCAGCAGCAGCGCCACAATCAAGGCCCGCAACCAATAGATCAATATCGCCGCCAATCGCTTTAGCTGCGGCAACTGTGTTAAGAGTCGCGGCATTGATGCTTGCGTTGTCGTGCTCTGCAATAACTAGAGTGCTCATTACAGTACCTTCGCTTCGTTTTTAAGTTTCTCAACCAGCTCATCGACGCTAGCAACCTTAATACCGGCAGAGCGTTCTGCTGGTGGTGTTACCTTAACGAGGGTTTGCGTTGATTTAATCTCAACACCAAGATCACCTGTGCTAACCACCTCTAAAGGCTTACGCTTGGCTTTCATGATGTTTGGCAAAGACGCGTAACGAGGCTCGTTTAAGCGTAGGTCACTGGTGACGATGGCCGGCAGAGTCAGACCAACGGTACGCAGACCGCTGTCGATCTCGCGAGTAACATTAACCTTGTCACCCTCGACCACCACTTCAGAGGCAAATGTGCCCTGTGGCATGCCAGTCAACGCGCCCAGCATCTGGCCAGTCTGGTTGTTGTCGTTATCGATGGATTGCTTACCAAGAATAACCAGTTGAGGCTGTTCTTTTTCAACAATCGCTTTGAGGATTTTAGCAACAGCAAGAGATTCAAGCTTTTCTTCTGTTTCTACTAGGATACCGCGATCGGCACCCAGTGCTAGAGAGGTACGGATCTGCTCCTGAGCCACTTTAGGGCCTATGGAGACAACCACAATCTCGGTGGCAACGCCCTTTTCTTTTAGGCGAACCGCTTCTTCAACCGCGATTTCGCAGAATGGGTTCATAGCCATTTTTACATTGGCTAGATCAACATCGGTATTATCGGCTTTAACGCGTACTTTAACGTTGTAGTCGATGACACGCTTAACAGCAACAAGAACCTTCATAGATTCTCCGTCAAATTGAGTGAATTTAAAGATTAAGTAGACTTGGCATAAAAATTAGAAACGTTATATACCAACCAGTCTATTACGGCGCAACATACTGAACTTGTTACCAGTTCAAGTCAATATCTACAGAGCTGGTCGGCTAGGCTCTAGGCGTATTTATGATTCGCTACCTGGCTAACTTTTGTGCTCGGGATTGTATTCAAACAGTTGTTTGAATGCTAGTATGTAATACTATGGAATCGTGATTCTTTGTATTCGCCCACCTATTGTCGCCGCACGCCTGTTGTTTTATGTTTGGCTATCACAATCAGAGCCCGTATACTATGCCCACTTTTTTTCTGGCTAACCTGGCCTAAATTGACACGCAACCCAGTGATTAGGGTTGTTAGCTTTATATTTTGAGGAGAGTTCAATGGAACGCGAAGCGATGGAATACGATGTCGTCGTGATTGGCGGAGGCCCGTCTGGCCTGTCAACTGCAATCCGCCTAAAGCAACTGGCCAACGATAAAGGCCAAGAACTGAGTGTTTGCCTAGTTGAAAAAGGCTCTGAGGTGGGTGCCCATATATTATCGGGTGCCGTCATTGAAGATCGCGCTCTGTTAGAGCTGTTCCCTAACTATAAAGAGATGGGTGCCCCTTTAAACACCGAAGTGAAAAAAGATGAAGTTTACTTCTTAACCAGCGACCAAAAAGGCATTAAGACGCCTAACTGGATGATTCCTAAGCCCATGCATAACGACGGTAATTACGTGGTTAGCCTCGGCAACGTTGTACGCTGGTTAGGTGAGCAAGCCGAAGAGCTGGGCGTCGAAATTTACCCAGGATTCACCGCCGCCGAATACATAGTCGAAGACGGTGCCGTTAAAGGCATAGTCACCGGCGATATGGGCATCTCTGAGGCCGGCGAACAGAAAGACAGCTACATGGCTGGCATGGAATTACGTGGTAAATACACGGTTTTTGCTGAAGGTTGTCGCGGCCATTTAGGCAAGCAGCTTATCTCTGAGTTCAAGCTAGACGAAGGTAAAGATGCCCAGCATTACGGCATCGGCATCAAGGAACTTTGGGACATCGACCCAGCTAAACATCAGCAAGGCTTAGTGATACATGGTGCCGGCTGGCCGCTATCTGAATCCGGTTCTACCGGTGGCTTCTTCTTGTACCACGCCGAAAACAACCAAGTAGTGGTAGGCCTGATCACCGACCTGTCTTATTCAAACCCCCATGTTAGCCCGTTTGATGAATTTCAGCGCCTCAAGCATCACCCGGTTTTACTGAAGCATCTTGAAGGTGGTAAACGTGCCTCTTACGGCGCTCGTGCCATCACGAAAGGAGGCCTAAACTGCCTACCTAAGATGACTTTCCCAGGTGGTTTAGTGGTGGGTTGTGATGCTGGTACCTTGGATTTCTCCAAGATTAAAGGCACCCATACCGCCATGAAGAGCGGCATGATCGCCGCCGAGCAGATCATAATCGCCATCGACGCTGGTCGTGCCAACGATGAAATCACCGAGTTCAGCGCTGCCTTCGAAAGCTCTTGGGTATACAAGGACTTGCACAACAGCCGTAACTTTGGCCCTGCCATGCATAAATTTGGCATGTTCCTAGGGGGTGCTTATAACTATGTGCATCACAACCTCCTGCCGTTGCCATTTACCCTGCATGATACTACGCCGGATTACGCAACCTTAAAGCCGGCCGCCGAATGCAAGAAGATCGATTACGCTAAGCCCGATGGTGTGATTAGTTTCGCGAAACTGGACTCTGTGTTCATCGGTAACGTTAATCATGCCGAAGATCAGCCTTGCCACCTAAAATTGGCCGATGCGAGCATCCCACTGGCGAAAAACTTGCCTCTGTATGATGAGCCCGCCCAGCGTTACTGCCCTGCCGGTGTGTACGAGATCATAGAGAATGAAGAAGGCGAAAAACGCTTCCAGATTAACTCTCAGAACTGCGTTCACTGCAAGACATGTGATATCAAAGACCCTGCCCAAAACATCACTTGGGTAACACCAGAAGGTGCCGGTGGTCCGAACTATCCAAACATGTAATTGACGACACCAGTGATGGGATGCCTAAACAGCTCCCTGAGCAAAAATAAAAAAAGGAGCCTACTGGCTCCTTTTTTTATGGCGTGGGTTTAACTTCGAAGTGCTCAATTGATACCATGAGCTCAATACACAAACCTGCTTACTTAGTGACGACTGGCTATTAAAAACAGACATCACCAAACTGGTTAATATTTGTTCCTCGTGGAACATATATTAACCCGTTAGCCAATTTGATGGCAGGCACCGCCACTGTGAAATACAAACTGGCCATTTTGACTTTCCTGCGCCAATTCTGCCAGCTGGTAATATACATTTCGATTTAAGCGGGCGTTAAGCCCATGCCTGATTTCCACATAGGGCTGTGAATTTTTGCCCAGTTGCAAACAATGCGCATTACCTAGCGTTATTTCGTCCCCAACGTTGGTCATCAAGGTGATGGCTTGGTCTGCGCCTGTGCCGCGAATATTGGCCAGCACCACTAGAAACGGCAGATCCTCAACCTGAATACGCCATTTTTCAACTGGGGTTAGCAGGTAATAATCCTTCCCTTCTTTCTTTAATATCGTGCTGAAGGTGCGGACCAGCTTCTCTCTCTTGATGGCATCGCCCTCATGCAGCCAAGTGCCATCTTTTTTAATAAGCATGTCCATGTCCCCTGATAGTTCAGGGTGCCAGTCATTTACCGGCGGTAATTGCGTCTTCATGTCCTCGAAGCGACCCAGCTGAGCGGCCAGAGTCATTATGTCGTGCGATTCTTCCATTACAGCCCCCGCTGCCATTCTTGCCTTAACTGCACCTGTTCTGGGTGATGCAAGGCCATGTCTAGTTTTTCTAGTAAGGCCTGCTTATCGACACCCAAGTTGCCCTTTAGCGGTAAATAGTTGGAGGCATGGTCACTCCTGAAGACGGTATTCTGCAACTCTAAATGGCTTATGAAACATCTTAACTCCAAGAATAGATCTCTTTGCTGCAAGGCCTGCCAGGATTCTGTAAAACCTGCCCTAAACCTTTCTTCCCCCGTGGGGAAGCTCACGACTAGGGTGGACAAGTAGTCTGGTTGGCATTCATTCATTAAGCGTGCAGAATTAATGGCGTGCTGCTCGGAGAGTGCCCGCCCCCCTAGGCCGTTTAGAATCATCACCGAAGTACGCAGCCCCGCCTGCTTAATTTTAAGCAGAGCATCCTTTTGAGTGGCGTAAGTTTCGCCCTTACTGACCCCCTCTAACACTTGGTCATCACCCGACTCACAGCCCACGAAAAGAATATCGAGGCCCAATGCCTTCAGCTGTTTGAGATCCTCCACCGATTTTTTATTGAGGTTTCGTGGCAGGCAATAAGAAGACACGCGCTTTACCCAAGGCATTTTAGTGCGTATTTCTTGTAAGATAGCCGTTAATTTGCGCATGGACAGCACCATGGCATCGCCATCGGCTAGAAACACCTTCTCGAAGGGCACCACCGATCTTGCCGCCGCCGCTATATCTGAAAATACCTTATCTTGCTGGGTGGGACGGAACTTCTTTTGCTCCTCTGTGTACATCTCACAAAACGTACAGTTATTCCAGGAACAGCCATTGGTCACCTGTAAAATAAGCGAATGAGCTTCGCTGGGCGGTCTAAAAACAGGTTCAATATAGGACAACATAAAAACTTACCTCTTAATCAGCCTTTATTTTCGCACGCCCACACGAATTTCTGCAAACCTCCTATACTGATAACAGCTATTTAGGAGAGTAAAACATGGCGGAAACTGAATCAGCGGCGCCATCCGTTCCATTACCCGAGATCCCCCCCGTACTTTTAGAGATAAAAGACGCTAAAAATGATCTTAATGCCATAGCGCAGATAATTACACAGCACCCTGAACTCTATAAGGAGGTATTAGCCACCATTAATGCGCCCTATTTTAGCCTAGTGCGTGAAATTAAGAGTGCCGAAGAAGCCGTGCGCATGCTGGGCATGCACCGCATCGTCAATCTCACCACCGGTCGATTATTGCGCACCACCATTTTTGCTGGCAAGGACAAACTCTTAAGCGTCTTATGGAAAACCAGTTTAAAAGTGGCGGTGATCTCAGTGCTAATTAGCAAGGAATTAGATATCGCCGCCACCGATGAAAGCTACACGACGGCTATCTTCCACAACGCCGGCATGGCCATATTAAACCAAACCTGTAAAGGCTACCCTAAGGTCATAAAGGCCGCCTACTTTGACGAAACGGGTCAAATTAGCGAACATGAACGGCAGCACTTAGGCACATCGCACGCGGCCATGGGTGCCCAGTTATCTGCCAGCTGGGGTTTAAGTGGTGCCATCGGCAAGTGCATACACGTGCATCATGACCCAGATAAAATCATTACCCAAATTGAGAAAAAAGACGAAGCGGGCGAACTGCTATTAGTGTTAAAAATTGCCGAACAAATCGCCCGCTTACCTGGCTACCTGGCTCAGTGTGTCAATAATCACGAATGGGAAATCATAAAAGACCCCATATTCGACGAGCTTAAGATGACCGAAGGTATGTACCGTCGCTTTGAGGTGGGCATTAAAAAGAAAATGTCTGAAATTAAAAGCTGAGGCCAGCGCCACTAAATGATAATATCCGGCCCTCGTTAATGGGGGGAATATGACTCAGTTTATTTGTGGACAACGGTGGCTCAGCTTGGCTGAACCTGAACTCGGCTTGGGCATCGTCAGTGACATCGAACATCGCCGCGTCACCATAGAATTTCCTCTGGCTGAATGCAGCCGCCTCTATTCAATTGGCACCACCCCTCTGATTCGCTGCCGCTTTACCGTGGGTGACAGTATCATACTGGCCAATGGACAAACCGTGGCCGTGACCGCCCTCGAAGAGAAGCGCGGTGTATTGCAATACCGTTTCGGCGCAGACGACAGCATCTGCGAGAGCGAGCTAGACAGCGATCAAGGCAAGGTAAGCCCGCTAGATCGCCTGCAAAGCGGTCAGATTGGCAGCTTTAAGTGGTTCGATCTATACCGTAACTTCCTGCAGGCCACCACCGAGCACCAGGGTAAGTTATGCCATGGCTTCGTGGGCCCCAAGATTAACATCATTCCCCATCAATACGATGTCGCCCAGCAAATACTCAAGATGCCCTTGCCCAGGGCCCTGCTGGCCGATGAGGTGGGGCTGGGTAAAACCATCGAGGCTGGCCTGGTTATTCACCAACTCATGATGAGTGGCCGCGCCCAGCGCATCCTCATCTGCGTGCCTGCATCCTTGGTTAACCAGTGGCTGGTGGAAATGAAGCGTAAGTTTAACCTAGACTGCACCCTCATAGATGATGAGTATTGCGCTCAGCAGGACAGCGACAACCCGTTTAATCAGGTGCAGGTGGCGCTGTGTAATTTCGATTGGCTCAATCACAGCCGGTACCTAGATCAGGCCCAGAAAACCCAATGGGACATGATGGTCATAGATGAAAGCCACCGTTTGCAATGGCAATCTAAGGCCTATCAGTCTGCGCTGGCTTTATCGAAAGTCAGCACCGGAGTGTTGTTGTTGACCGCCACGCCAGAGCAACTGGGAGTGGAAAGTCACTTCGCGCGCTTGCACCTATTGGACCCATTGCGTTTCTGCAACCTAGATCAATTCCTACAGGAAGAGCAGCAATACGGACTGGTGAGCGAGATCGTGGACGCCATCGAAATGGATGGCCTAGCAGCCTCTATGGATCAAATTGGTAAATTGCAAGATGACAAGCTACTGGCGTTAGCCCAAGACAGCATCGGCAGCTCAGAGAGTGAGAGCACCTTCATCGACTGGATGGCCGACCGCTACGGCACCGGTCGAATGGTTTATCGCAACACCCGCCGCACCATAGCGGGCTTCCCCCAGCGCCACAGTGAGTTTTATCACCTAAAAGAGCAGACCAACCTAGAATGGCTGCTGGCATGGCTGCCTCAGCAGGGGCAGCAAAAAGTGCTCCTAATTTGCCAGCTAGCCGATGATGCGCAACACATCAGCCAGCAAATTAACCAACAAACCCAGATTCAATCTGGTGCCTTCCATGAGCATTACAGCTTAATAGAGCGCGATCAAATAGCCGCTCAATTTGTCGAACCTGATGGCCTGCAAGTACTGGTGTGCAGCGAGATTGGTGGTGAGGGCCGAAACTTCCAGCACGCACAACACTTGGTCTTATTCGATTTGCCCAATCACCCCGACCTAGTGGATCAACGCATCGGCCGCTTAGATCGCATCGGCCAGGGCAGCGATATTTATATCCATGTGCCACTGCAATCCAAGAGCGCACAGGCCAGGTTGGCGGCCCTGTATCACCATGGCTTCGACATGTTTACCCAGCCTAACCCGGCGGCCTCCCCCATCTATGAGGCGTACAGCATAGAGATTGATGAGATGCTGGCCAGCGGCGAGCAAGCAGAGGCCGTTATCGTCCAATGCCAGCAGGCCAGCATTCAGCTGTTGGCCGAGATCGAGCAGGGCCGTGACCGCTTATTGGAGCAGCACTCCTATCAGGAAGAGCGCATCGCTCACCTGCTGGACTCCATTAAAAGCGCCGATGATGACCAGGGAAAGCTTAAAAATACCCTGCTTAATATTTTCGATAACGCGCACATAGATACCGAACAAGCCAGCGCGCAAAACATTATCATTAGCCCCCAGGAAAACTGCCCCTTTTCTTTCATCAATAATTTACGCGATGACAAGGCTACCATCACCTTCGACCGTCAGCAGGCCTCGTTGCGTGAGGACCTTGAATTTATATCCTGGGATCACCCATGGATAAAAGGCATCATCGATGACCTAGAAGCATCTGGTCACGCCTTCACCGCCTGCACCCTCTTCAAGGACGAAAACTATAAGAACGGTCAGGTATTTGTAGAGGCACACTATCAGATTAAGGCACAGGGGCCGGGCCGCTTAGAACTGAACCGCTACCTCGCGCCGCAGACCCGCCACTACACCATCAGCGATGAACTCAAGAACATGAGCCGAGTGTTGGATCTAGACGCCATGCGCGACAACAGCGAATTCATCAATAAAGAGATGGCTCAAGAAATCATCAGCATGAAGTGGCCCGAGATCGTCAGAGCCATTAGCCTCAGTGAAAAACTGGCGGCCCATACCAGCGGAGATGCCATTAAGGCCTCGGTGGCCACTATGCTGGAAAATACTAAGCGGGAGTTGACGCGCTACCGCTCTTTGGAAATAGAGCCTGGCAGTTATCAGAGTGAGATTGATACCTTAAGCTTAAATGCCAAGCAATCAGCGGCTTATTTACAGGCTGCCAAACCCAAGCTCATGGGCTTGTGTATTTGGGTTAACTTTTTGCAGTAGGGGTAGGTCATTTAGATACGCCTGGATACTTTCCAGGCGTAAACGCCCCCTTAAGCAGGCATGCTCAAGGCTTTTTCAGAAACAATGATGCCGTTATTGTCGGCATAAACAAACATCCCAGGGCTGATTTGCACACCGGCAAATTTAACGGGGATATTCATCTCGCCTATTCCTTTCTTTTCTGTCTTACGCGGGTGCACGGCCAGCGCCTGCACGCCCAAATCGGTTTCCATGATGACATCCACGTCACGAATGCAGCCATAAATCACTATGCCTTCCCAACCATTTTGCGCCGCCTTCTCGGCCAGCATGTCTCCCAATAATGCGTTACGCAGGGAGCCGCCACCATCCACCACCATGACCTTGCCCTTACCGGGTTTAGCCACCTGCTCTTTTACCAAGGAATTATCTTCATGGCATTTAATGGTGATCACTTCGCCGCCAAACGACTCCCGCCCGCCATAATTATTGAAGAGGGGCTCTAGCACGTCAACTTCGGGGTACTCATCACATAGGTCAGGGGTTATATATTGCATACTCATGTTCCACACTCGGTCTTTGTTACAGGGTTTGGTTTACGGGTTAAATGTTAAGTTCATCCACTGGATGGCCTTAGGCCACACCTCTTGCTCCGCCGGTTTACTCACCACCATGTTGAGGTGATTGTAATCCTGAGTGAAGCCAGATTCTTTGGCTAAAAGATAAAACTGGGATTGCCGGGAAAAAGCATGGATGAGTTTTTTACAGTGTTTCGCTGGGTAGGCTTTGTCTTGCTTAGCCCCGAAGCCCAGTGCGGGTATATTCAACTCTTGCAACCCCAGCCAATATGAGCCCCCTTTTTGTGAGCGCCAACCGCCCAACAAACCGGACCAGCGAATAAATTCGCGCGCGATACCCACGGGCTCGTGCTCGGGCCCCATGCCTTTGCCGTAGATGCGCTTCTTGGCGAGCAGTGCAAGCTTGGCCATCAATCTCACCCCTGGCATATTTAGTAACACCGGGTAGCGGCTAACCTGAGCACCGAACAGGACGATACCCTGTACATTGGCGGCTTGTAGATGGCCACCCGCCAACGCGGTGGCAATGGTGACCCCGCCTAGGGAGTGGCCGATCCAAAACGCGTTTTGCTGGGTCTGCTCTAGGATAAAATCTTGGACCGCTGGTAAATCGAATCTCGAATAGGTCTCGACATTATTATCACGATAATGATCGTTTACTGGGCTATCGCCATGACCTCGGGCCTCGACCATCCACGGGTCGAAGCCCGCCTCGAGCAAGGATTTAGCAAAGCCTTTGCCGCCCCCTGAAAACCAAAAGCTGCGATTAGAGAAGCTACCATGCAGCAACACCACGGGGATGCCTCGCGCCGCCTTATCCTCACTGCCTTGAAAACCCAGGCGTGTCACCGCAATCTGCACGCTATTATCCGCGCTGTTATTTGGCTTTAACAGGTAGGTATCTTCGATAAAACGCTCAGCCACGAGGTCGGCGCGTAACAGTGACACCGGAAACAATGAACTACTGCTCTTCATGATTGGCCTACTGTGAGTTTTCTGCCAGATAAAACCAGGTTTCGAACATGGAGTCTGGGTTTAATGAGACGCTGTCCACCCCCACTTCCATTAGCCATTTGGCAAAGTCGGGGTGGTCGCTGGGACCCTGACCGCAGATGCCTATGTACTTGCCGTGTTTCTTACAGGCGGAGATAGCCATGTGCATTAACTGCCTAATGGCGTCGTCGCTTTCGTTAAAGAGGTGTGCGATCACCCCCGAGTCCCGATCGAGCCCTAGGGTTAATTGCGTAAGATCGTTAGAGCCGATGGAGAAGCCATCGAAATATTGCAAAAACTGCTCGGCCAGCAGTGCGTTGGCGGGTAGCTCACACATCATGATGATGCGCAGGCCATTTTCACCTCGCACTAGGCCATTTTCGGCCAGCAGTTCTACCACCTGTTTGGCCTCCCCCACCGTGCGCACAAATGGCACCATTAGCTCTATGTTGGTGAAGGCCATTTCATTGCGCACTTTTTTAATGGCTCGGCACTCTAGTTCGAAGCAGTCTCGGAACGACTTGCTGATGTAGCGCGCGGCCCCACGAAACCCCAGCATGGGGTTTTCTTCTTCTGGTTCATATAAGCGCCCGCCTATTAAGTTGGCGTATTCATTGGATTTAAAGTCCGATAGGCGAACGATGACTTTCTTCGGCGAAAAGGCAGCGGCTAGGGTGCTGATGCCCTCCACTAATTTTTCCACATAAAACTCGATGGGGTCGGCATAGCCTGCAATTCTGCGCTCGACCGTCATGCGAATTTCGGGGGGCAAGCTATCATAATTTAACAGTGCCTTAGGGTGAACACCAATCATGCGATTAATGATAAATTCTAGACGGGCCAAGCCCACCCCTTGGTTAGGCAGCCCTTGAAAATCGAAGGCTCGGTCTGGGTTGCCCACGTTCATCATCAATTCGAAGGGCAATTGCGGCATGTTACCTGTGGTGTTGGTCTTGTGTTCAAAATTTAGCGCGCCGTCGTATATGAAGCCGGTGTCTCCCTCGGCGCAGGAAACCGTCACTTGCTGGCCGCATAATAGTTTGTCGCTGGCATCGCCACAGCCCACCACCGCAGGAATGCCCAATTCCCGCGCGATGATGGCCGCATGACAGGTGCGCCCCCCACGATTGGTGATGATGGCGCTGGCTTTCTTCATGGCGGGTTCCCAGTCGGGGTCGGTCATTTCGGCAACCAACACATCCCCTGGCTTTATATCCGCGATCTGACTCTTGTGATCCAGCACCTTAACCGCACCACTGCCTATTTTATGGCCCACCGAGCGGCCCTCACACAATAAGCTGCCGGTTTCTTTTAACAGGTAACGCTCCATAGAGCGATTGCCCGCACGACTTTTTACGGTTTCTGGCCTGGCTTGCACGATATAAATTTGACCGCTTTCACCGTCTTTTGCCCACTCTATGTCCATGGGCTTTTGATGATGGTTCTCGATGATCAACGCCTGACGTGCCAGCTCTATAATATCGTCATCGTTGATGCTGAAGGTGAGCCTTTTATGGCGATCGACCCGAATCGTTTCCACCTTAGATCCCCCATCGGCTGCGCTGCTGTGAACCATTTGAATGGCCTTAGCCCCTAGATTTCGTCTTAATATGGCGGGTCGCCCGGCTTGCAATGACGCCTTATGCACATAAAATTCATCAGGGTTTACCTGCCCCTGTACGACGCTCTCGCCCAAGCCAAAGGCACTGGTAATAAACACCACCTGATCGAAACCCGACTCGGTGTCTAGGGTGAACATCACACCGGCCGAGCCCGTGTCGCTGCGCACCATTTTCTGAATGCCCACCGCCATGCAAGCATCCTCATGACCATGGTGGTCTCTGTGACTGATGGCCCGTTCGCTGTACAAGGAGGCGTACACTTTTTTAACGGCGAGCAACACTTGATCCAAGCCCTCGATGTTGAGCAGGGTTTTTTGTTGACCTGCAAACGAGGCGTTGTCTAAGTCTTCGTTGGTGGCGGACGAACGCACCGCCACCGATAAATAATCGTCCGTGGCTTGCAGTGTTGCCAGCGCCGTTTTTATTTCGGCGATGAGCTTAGGGGGCAGTTCGGCATCGTTAATGAGCGCTTGAATGGCATCAGCAGCCTTGCTAAGTTCGGGCAGATTATTAACGTCTAACGCGTCAAGCCGAGATGTGATTTGTTGCTTAAGATTATTTTGCGACAGGAACTCGTTATAGGCATGCACTGTGGTGGCAAAACCTGCGGGCACCAAAATTTTTTCTGCCGCCAGTTCGTTGATTAAGCCCCCTAGAGAAGCATTTTTTCCGCCCACCTTGTCAACATCACCCATAGTTATTTTATCGAGCCAAATTACGTGATTATTCAAGGAGGTCTCCAGTGTCTGCCTAGTGCGTACGTCCGTGGTATAGTACTCTAATTCTAGTTTGTATTCACAAGGTTGTTAGCCCCATATGAAGCGCCAGGCATTTTTCATTTCAGATGGCACAGGCATTACCGCAGAAACCTTGGGCCATAGCCTTTTGTCTCAATTCGAGAGTATAGAATTTGAACAGGTCACCCTGCCCTATATCGATACCGACGAAAAAGCCCTCGATGTTGTACGAAAATTAAACCATATCGTGGCGACCACCGGCACTAAACCGATCGTCTTCGATACTATTGTCAATCAAAGTATTCGGGACATCATCTCGCAGGCGGATGCCTTTAAGGTGGATATATTTTCCACTTTTTTATCCCCTCTCGAAAAAGAATTAGAAATTCATTCATCCTACACCGTGGGGAAATCCCATGCTGGTGGCGACAACGAAATTTACAAAGCGAGGATAGATGCCGTCAATTACGCACTCGACAATGACGACGGCAGCAAGATAAAACATTTTGATCAGGCCGACATTATCCTCGTGGGGGTTTCGCGTTCAGGTAAGACTCCCACCTGCCTATACATGGCCCTTCAATTCGGCATAAAGGCGGCAAACTACCCATTGACCGAGGAAGACCTAGGCACCATGAATTTGCCGCAGGCGCTTAAGCCCCACAAAAATAAATTATTTGGCTTAACCATAGACCCTGAAAGGCTGTCGGCCATTCGTAATGAAAGAAAATCTAACAGCCGCTATGCCTCGTTAAACCAATGCTATTATGAAACGGAAGAAGTGGAGTTTTTGTATCGTCAGGAAAATATACCTTTTCTAAGCACCACAGATTTATCCATCGAAGAAATTTCAACCAGAATCATGCTGGACGCGGAGTTAAAAAGGCTGGCTTAAAAAAATTACCGTGAGCTATTTTCTTCCGAGATAGATAAAATGGGCAATCCAACTATTGGTCAACTCTTAGTAAGACATGAAACTCGAAACGACCCCGCTCCCCTACCTGGCAAACACCTCAAGACTGCTTAACTTATTAAGTTCACACGGCAACCTAGTGGCCCTCGAGAGCGCCAACGACGCCCATGAAAACGGTCGTTGGAGCATTATTAGTGCAGGGCCCATTCGGCAGCTAAACATTGCCGAGCCAGGAAATACCCCCTCACTGCTTAAAGAACTGGAAGATTTCTTTGCGCTGCTGCCACAACAAGATCATCGCCTACCGTTTATAGGTGGCTTATTGGGGCACGTCAGTTACGACCTGGGTAAGTCCGCCACAAAAAAGCCCACGCACGGCCTTTCATTCGCAAACCAGCCAAAACTTTTAGCCGGCCTCTACACTTGGGCCTTCGTTATTGATCACGTTGAAGCCAAGACTCATTTGGTTTATTGGCATGGCATATCGACCGTAACACAGGCCAGCCTGCTCCAGCTATTTACACGCAGCCACCAAGTGCAAGAGGATAGTTTCGAGCTTACGCGCCCTTTTTCGCCCCTGTGGCAGCAGCAGCATTACCAACAAAAAATTCAGTCCATCCATGACTACATAAACAATGGTGACTGCTACCAAATTAATCTCGCACAGTGTTTCAAAGCCGCCTATCGGGGCAGCACCATAGCCGCCTACCAAAGATTAAAAGAGGCCGCCCAGGTACCCTATGCCAGCTACTTTGAATGCGATGAGTTGCACTTTGCCAGCCTCTCGCCCGAGATGTTCATACATTGCGACGCTGGTCACATCACCACCAAACCCATCAAGGGCACGCAGCCTAGGGGGTCGTCCCCCACCGCGGACGAGCATAATAAACGGCAATTAAAAGAAAGCCGCAAAGACAGAGCCGAGAACCTCATGATTGTAGATCTGTTACGCAACGATCTCAGCATTAACGCCACTCAGGTGCGGGTGCCTAAGCTCTTCAATATAGAATCCTTCACCACCGTGCATCATCTGGTAAGCACCATCACAGCACAACTCAAGCCAGAGAGCAGCCCATTACGCTTGTTTCTAGAGGCCTTTCCCGGCGGCTCTATAACCGGCGCACCTAAAAAGCGAGCCATGGAAATCATTGCCGAGCTGGAGGGTTTTCCACGCAGTTTTTATTGCGGCAGCGCTTTTTATTATTCTGTGAATGGAAACTTTAGCTCTAACATCTTAATTAGGAGCTTCTTGTTTCAGGATGATGAAATTCTAACCTGGTCTGGCGGGGGCATCATTGCCGACTCGAAGTGGCAGCTGGAGTATCAAGAAAGCCTGGATAAGATATCCAGGCTTATGGGCAGCCTAGAGCGTTAGGTTACGAACACTGGCCTTAATGAATTCACGCTTTAGGTCGTCGTATTCGTGCACGGCCGGAAACTGGGGGAATTCGGCGATGACATTTGGCGGTGACTTAAACAAGATGCCTGCTTCGGCCTCACTCAACATGGTGGTGTCGTTGTATGAATCACCCGCGGCAATGCAGCGATAATTTAGACTATGAAACGCCTTAATGGATTGACGCTTAGGATCCACTTGTCTTAGCTTGTAGTCGGTAATAAAGCCTTCGTCGCTCACCTCAAGCTTATGGCATAGCAGGGTCGGAAAACCCAGTTGGCGCATCAATGGCTGGGCAAAATCGTAAAAGGTATCCGACAATATCACCACCTGAAAACGCTCACGCAACCAATCTACGAACTCGATGGCACCGTCAAGCGGCTTTAAGGTGGCGATGACTTCCTGGATATCATCCAGCTTCAAGCCATTGTCTTGCAATATCTTAAGGCGCTGCTTCATCAGCACGTCATAATCGGGGATATCGCGAGTGGTGGCTTTCAACTCCTCAATACCGGTTTTATTGGCAAATTCAATCCAAATTTCAGGGATTAACACACCTTCCAAATCAAGACAGGCTAGCTCCAAGGGAATACTCCTAGACAGGGTAAAAAAGTGGGCTACTTTATCTTTTATACGGGCTTGCTTCAATCTGTTAAGCGACTTTTATTATAAGCTATGGTTATTAAATTATGCGTAATAATTATTTTTTAGTATATACAAGATCTGCTATGGTCAGATTTAGATGGAGAGAGGACAAAAAATGATTATCTCAGCAGCAGAAATATCGACCATAAATGATGACCTGGCCAACCTACAGCCCAAGCAAATCATGGCCTTCGCCCTAGGCAAGTTTGACAACATTGCCATCTCATTCAGTGGGGCCGAAGATGTCGTGCTCATAGACCTTGCCCTCAAGGCCAACAAAAACATACAGGTCTTTAGCTTAGACACGGGCCGCCTGCATCCGCAGACCTATGCCTTCATAGAGGCCGTGCGCAAACACTACAATATTGACATAGAGCTTATTAGCCCCAAAGCAGACGAGTTAGAACCCTTCGTAAAAGAAAAAGGCTTATTTAGCTTTTATGAGGACGGCCACCAGCAATGCTGTGGCGTGCGCAAGATCAAGCCTCTTAGGCGCAGGCTCGCCAGCGCTCAAGCTTGGATCACGGGGCAAAGAAAAGATCAGAGTCCAGGCACTCGCCAATCCATCGATGTATTTGAACTGGATAGCGGCTTCACGGGCATAGATGAACAACTGTACAAGTTTAACCCACTGGCCAACTGGTCTTCGCAAGATGTTTGGAATTACATCAAGATGTTCGACGTACCCTTCAACCCGCTGCATCAGCAAGGCTTTGTAAGTATAGGCTGCGAACCCTGCACGCGGGCGGTGCTGCCCAATCAACACGAGAGGGAAGGACGCTGGTGGTGGGAAAATGAAGGCGGTAAAGAATGCGGCCTGCACGCAGCAAATATTATCAGCCGGTCTTAAGTAAAACCCTACCCAGCTTAACGGCTGGGCAGATTCAAACTGGAAAAGACCTCTTCTAGCTCGGCCTTGCTGTGACACTGAGATGCCTTATCGAGCATGGCTTTATCGAGGTGGGCGGCAAAGCGCGCGACAAAATCGTACATAAAACCGCGCAAAAAGGTGCCCTTTCTAAAGCCAATTTTAGTGATGCTATCTTTAAATAGATGATCGGCATTGATGGCCACTAGGTCATTGTCTTTTTCTGGATCGATGGACATGGTCGCTACGATTCCCACCCCTAGCCCTAGGCGCACATAAGTCTTGATGACGTCGGCATCTGCGGCGGTAAACACCACCTTAGGCGTTAGCCCCTTGTTTTTGAAGGCCTCATCGAGTTTAGAGCGCCCGGTAAAGCCAAACACATAGGTCACTAGGGGGAAGGTAGCCACCTCTTCTAGGGTGGGCCGTGCACGCTGTGCAAGCGGGTGCGTTTTGGGCACCAGAATACTGCGATTCCAGCGGTAGCAAGGCATCATAATTAAGTCGTTGAAGTGATCCATGGCCTCGGTGGCGATGGCGAAATCCACCGTGCCATCTGCGGCCATCTCGGCTATTTGTAAGGGCGTGCCCTGATGCATGTGCAATGAAACATCTGGGTATTGTTTGATGAATTCCTGAATGATGCCCGGCAGCGCGTACCTAGCCTGAGTATGGGTGGTGGCAATGGATAGACTGCCTTTATTCTCGTTGCTGAATTCTTGGGCCACCTGCTTGATGCTCTCGACCTTGCGCAGAATTTCTCCCGAGACCTTTAAGATGGCCTCACCTGCCGGTGTGACTCGGGTTAGATGCTTGCCGCTGCGGGCAAATATTTCGACCCCCAGCTCATCCTCAAGCAGGCGTATCTGTTTGCTGATGCCAGGCTGCGAAGTATAAAGCACCTGCGCCGTAGCAGACACATTCAAATCATGATGCGCCACCTCCCAGATGTAGCGCAATTGCTGTAACTTCATAAGCCCTCCAGGCCAACTCTACCTTCACACCTAACAAAAGGTTATAAAAATATAATTAAATATTCTTTTCAAGAATAGAAGGAAATCGTTAAATTTACTATCTATCTCTTAGACCACATTTAATAAGCTTAGACTATATCCATGGATTTTCTGTTATATATCATCTCGGGGGCGCTGGTTGGCCTAATAATCGGCCTGACCGGCATTGGCGGCGGCTCCCTCATGACACCCTTGCTGCTCATGTTTGGCATACCGCCCCATGTGGCGGTGGGCACCGACCTGCTCTACGCCTCCATTACCAAGGCGAGCGGGGTGGTGTCTCATCACCAGCATAAAAGTATTCGCTGGGAAATCACCTGGCTGCTGGCCCTCGGCAGCATTCCGGCCGCCTTGATGACGGGCTTGGTTTTATACCTATACTTCGACGACTTCAAGCAATATACAGGTGTCATCACCACTAGCCTCGGGGTCATGCTCATACTCACCGCCAGCATGATTATTTTTCGACAGAAGTTACAGCTCTTCTCTCAGCGCCAAGCCGACCTAAAGCAAAGCAGCTGGCTGCAAAAAAACAAGGCCGCCCTGACGGTGGCCATGGGGGTGCTGCTGGGCATATTTGTCACTCTGTCATCCGTGGGGGCTGGTGCCATTGGCACCGCCATATTATTGATACTCTACCCCCACCTGAAATCCATTAATATCATAGGCACAGACCTAGCCCACGCCGTTCCCTTGACCATGATTGGCGGTCTTATTCACCTATCATTGGGCAATGTGGACTTTGCGTTGCTTGGGGCGTTGCTGATTGGCTCGATTCCAGCCATTCATTTTGGCAGTAAGCTGGGGACAAGATTGCCGGAAAGCATATTGAGAGCCGCCCTCGCTAGCCTGTTGATGGGCTTAGGGGCTAAATACGTTTTCTTTTGATTAGCTGCGTGCCAGATCGTCGAGGGTCAACATGGGGATCATGTGCACCGCCACAGGCGCGGTCTGTAATACTTTGCTCACCACGGACCCCAGCACCCCACCGCAGTAGGTTTGCTGGCCATGACTACCCAGTACAATCAGATCGCTGCCGGTTAGCTTAGCCTGTTCAATAATAACCTCGGCGGGCACCCCCACCTTAACCAGCACCTCGCGCAGATTAATTAACTTTAACGAATCTGCGTACTCTGAATTGAGGGTGTCGATCACCTGCAAGCGAATGCGCTCGATGACCTCGGTAAGGCCCTTGTGACGCAAGAACTCACGCTCTTTGTCTGGCATGTAGGTATCGATGATAGATTCGGCAAACAACCCCATGGGCTCGATAGCATGTAGGATGTCCACACTGGCCCCCGTGCTTTGCACCACGGAGGCCAGCTGCTTCATTAGGTAGGGTCCATATAGTCCTAAATCGGTGGCGAATAAGATATGTTTGATCACGGCGACTACTTTCTGCCAAATATAATTTTAAGCATAGCAGGGGAAATAACTGTCTATACTAAATTCATGCTGATTAGGAGGCGAGTATGGGCGACAAATTATTAAACATTACAGAAACCTGCACGATACTAAATGTGAGTGAGGTCACGGTAAAACGGTGGGCGCGAGAGCATTTATTAAGAAGCGTGAAAAATGGCTCTGAGATCATGTTCCCCGAGCCTGACGTCATGAAGTACAAAGAAATCAACGATAAATTGAGCAAATAACCAACAAGGCTTGTAATTCTTGCAGGCCTTGCCTTTAAAACTTGCCAAATCTCATCATTTGCCGCAACAAAGCCCTTCAGCTGTCCCCTCAACTGCTTTATTATTCACCTCAAATATAAAATTAACTTTCCGTTGCGGATCTTAAGTACCATGACTAACACGCGCCTCGAAGATTTAAACATTAAGAGCTCCACCCCTCTCATTACCCCGGAAAAACTAAAGGCACAATTGCCCGTTAGCGACAGCGCCATAGCCTCCATAGAACGGGGCCGCGATGCTATTCGTAACATCCTCGAACGCAAGGATCACCGTTTATTTGTGGTCATCGGCCCCTGCTCTATTCATGACGTAAAAGCGGCCAAAGAATACGCCGAGCGCCTAAAGGTGTTGAGCGAGAAAGTAGGCGACACACTCTTGCTGGTGATGCGCGTTTACTTCGAAAAGCCCCGCACCACAGTGGGTTGGAAAGGTCTCATCAATGACCCCTACTTAAACGACACCTTTAAGATTGAAGACGGCTTAACCATATCCCGTAAGTTGCTGATCGATCTGGCCGAACTGGGCCTGCCCTTAAGCACCGAAGCGCTGGACCCTATTTCGCCACAATACCTACAAGACCTAATTAGCTGGTCTGCCATCGGCGCCCGCACCACAGAGAGCCAGACTCACAGAGAGATGGCCAGCGGCCTTTCCTCCGCGGTGGGCTTTAAAAACGGCACCGACGGCAACCTAACGGTGGCCATCAACGCCCTACAATCCGTTGCCAACCCGCACCGTTTTCTGGGTATAAACGGAGACGGCCAGGTATCCGTGGTGGAAACCCAAGGCAACCCCAACGGCCACATCGTGCTGCGCGGTGGCGGCGGCAAGCCAAATTACGATTCGGTAAGCATCGCCCTGTGTGAGCAGGAAATAGAGAAAGCCGGCATCCCCAACAACATCATGATTGACTGTAGCCACGCCAACTCCAACAAGGACCCGGCGCTACAGCCCCTGGTCATGGACAACGCCAGCAACCAGATCCTCGAAGGCAATACGTCTATCGTGGGCTTAATGGTGGAATCTCACTTAGAGTTTGGCAATCAGAGCATCCCTAAAAACCTAGATGATCTGGTTTACGGGCAATCGGTGACGGATGGCTGTATCTCTTGGGCACAAACCGAAGAATCTATCCTCAAGATGCATGCAAAGTTAAAAGACATCCTGCCTAAGCGTTAATTCAAAAAGGGGGGTTGCGCTGCAACCTCCCTCCTTTTTTATGTTAGAATCCGCCCCCTTCAATATTGAGTAGTTAACGATGAATCGTCCACAAGTTGGCATTATCATGGGGTCCACCTCTGATTGGCCCACCATGGAAAAAGCCGAGGAAATGCTAACCAAGCTGGGTGTTAGCTATGAGGTGAAGGTGGTTTCTGCCCACCGCACGCCAGATTTATTATTTGAATACGCGGCAACCGCTGGTGAGCGTGGCATTCAGGCCATCATCGCCGGTGCTGGTGGTGCCGCCCACCTACCCGGTATGGTGTCTGCCAAGACTCACATTCCAGTGCTGGGTGTGCCCGTTAAAAGCAAGACCCTCAATGGCATAGATTCTTTGCTGTCTATCGCGCAGATGCCGGCTGGCATTGCGGTGGGCACTCTGGCCATCGGCCCAGCGGGTGCCGCCAATGCAGGCATACTGGCCGCGCAAATCATCGCCCTGCATGATGATGATGTGCGCGCGAAACTCATTGAGTTTCGCCGCCAGCAAACCGAAAAAGTTCTGTCCATACCCGACCCAAGAGATGCATAAATGACGACAAAACGCGTAGGTGTCATTGGCGCAGGCCAGCTTGGTCGCATGATGGCATTGGCCGGCATCCCCCTAGATATCGATTTTGTATTTTATGATGAGGCTCAGCAGTCCCCTTGTAGCAACTTGGGTACTGGCATTCGACCCAGTGCGAATAATGCCCTCGCGCAATTTATCGCCTCGGTCGATGTGGTGACGTACGAAAGCGAGAATACCAGCCTCGAATTGGTGCGTAAGATTAACCTGCAAAAGCCTGTCTACCCAGGTGAGCTATCCCTCAGCAAGAGTCAGCACAGGTTGACCGAAAAAACCGAGTTTAATGACCTCGGCATTGCCACCGCCCAGTTTCTAAGGGTGACCAGCAAGGATGAATTAAGTTACGCCTGCCAGCAGCTAGGCCTTCCTATCGTGGTGAAGACTACCACCGAGGGTTACGACGGCAAGGGGCAAGCGGTCATAAAGACGGTGGCCGACATCGATGCCGCCTGGCACGCCTTAGCGGGTAATGAGTTAATCGCCGAGTCGTTTGTTAATTTTAGTCGTGAGCTCTCCGTTATTGCGGCACGGGATGTTCATGGCAACATTCAGGTCTACCCCATCGCCGAGAATGCTCATCATGAGGGTATTTTGCGCGTGTCTCGGGTGCCGGTAAAAGACCTGTGTCCCGCGAAAGAGCAGCAAGCCAAGGATTTCATTAGCCTGCTGCTCAATCACCTCGATCATGTGGGCGTATTGACCCTAGAGCTGTTCGATTGCGAAGACGGCCTAGTGGCCAATGAGATGGCCCCAAGAGTGCACAACTCCGGACACTGGAGCATAGAGGGCAGCTATTGCAGTCAATTTGAGAATCATGTGCGCGCCATTTGCGGTATGCCCTTGGGCAATCCACAGGCTAAACAGGCGGCCTCGGCCATGATCAACATCATCGGCAAGAATGGTGACCGCGATTGCGTGCTGGCCAACGCCAATGCCCACCTGCACATGTATGGCAAGTCGGAGCGGCCCAATCGTAAGCTGGGGCATATCAATGTCTTTGGCGACAGCGAAGGGGAAGTAGACGCCAGCCTAGAAACGCTCGCTGCCTTTATTGATGAATGTGGCTAGGCATGCACACACGCCATCCATGGCGCTTGCATGTATTAGGCTTTGCCTACATGTAGGCGTTGTCTGAATTGGTATGGTCGGTCACATCACGCACCGCCGTTAACTGCGGCAACTTAGCGAGCAAGGTTTTCTCTATGCCCTCTTTGAGGGTGATATCCACGGCACTGCAACCCTGGCAGCCGCCGCCAAATTCCAATATGGCCACGCCATCTGCCGTTACCTCCATGAGCTTCACCTCACCACCGTGGGACGCCAGCCCTGGGTTGACCTCGTTATAGAGGATATAGGTGATTTGTTCTTCGAGGGGACTGTCTTTGGTGACCTTAGGCATCTTGGCATTGGGCGCCTTAATGGTGAGCTGCCCGCCCATTTTATCCTTAGCAAAATCAATCTTGGCATCGTCCATATAGAGCACGCTCTGTTTATCCAGATACACCCGTAGGTCGTCTAGGTCCATGATCTCGTCATTTTCGTTCACCTCATCTGGGCGACAATAGGCCAAACAGGTTTCCGCATAAGGGGTGCCCGGTTGAGTGATGAACACTCTCACCGACATACCGGGTGAGTTTTGTTTGGCCAACAGCCCCACTAAATAATCTTTAGCCGAATCGGTAATATCCAACATGCAATAACTCCAACAAATTTTGCGCAATTTTACTGATTTTTAGGCAGAAAACCAATCCCTAGTTTATTACTCGGGTATTCCTAGGATAGCACTTCGAGTGGCTAATTCGTTCTCTGCGGAGGCCTCTCGTTATATGCAAAACAGATAAGCATTATAAGAAATTAACCATTTTCTCGATATGCGAGTTTTGCTATTGTTCGGCCAAGTGAAATATCTCAAGGTTGTGCCCGCTATTGTGTGGCACAACGATTGAATGGATACCCGAATGTATAAATATGATGACTACGATCAACGCATCGTAGATGAGCGCGTCGCTCAGTTTAAAGATCAAACCGAACGCTACCTAGCGGGGGAGCTCAGCGAAGAGCAGTTTCTGCCTCTGCGCCTGCAAAATGGCCTCTACGTGCAACGTTATGCGCCCATGCTGCGAGTCGCGGTGCCTTACGGACTCATGTCCAGCCAACAGGTGCGCAAGCTTGCCCACATAGCCCGCACCTATGACAAAGGCTATGCGCACATCAGTACTCGTACCAACGTGCAGTTTAACTGGCCCGAATTGGCCGATGTACCGGCTATCTTGGCCGAGTTGGCCGAGGTGCAGATGCACGCCATTCAAACCAGCGGCAACTGTATTCGTAACACCACCACAGATCAGTTTGCCGGTGTGGTGCCTGACGAGCTAGTGGACCCGCGCCCTTATTGCGAGATTATCCGCCAATGGTCGACTTTCCACCCAGAATTTGCCTTTTTACCGCGTAAGTTCAAAATAGCGGTGAACAGCCACCTCAAGGAAGATCGCGTCGCCACCTTGCTGCATGATATCGGCATCAAGATCGTTCGCAACCAGGCTGGCGAGTTAGGCTTCCAGGTATACGTGGGCGGTGGCCTAGGTCGTACGCCCATCGTCGCCAACCTAGTCAAAGACTTCTTAGCCGAAAAAGACCTGCTCACCTATCTAGATGCGGTATTGCGCGTCTACAACCTGAACGGTCGTCGTGACAACAAATATAAGGCCAGAATTAAAATCTTAGTTAAGGCCTTAGGGGTTGAAGACTTCGCTAAATTGGTCGATGAAGAGTGGCAACATCTTAAGGATGGCCCCGGCACCCTCACCAGTGCAGAGCTTGAGCGCATCAAGGCACACTTTGTCGCCCCTGCCTACGAGGCACTGAGTGACCATGACAGCACCTTGCAGACTCACATGGCCGACAATAAGGCCTTCTCCAACTGGTACCAGCGTAACGTCAGTCAGCACAAGGTTGACGGCTATGCCATCGTCACCCTCACCCTGAAGAAAATAGGCACCCCACCGGGGGACATTACCGATCTGCAGCTGGATACCGTGGCCGACCTCGCCGATCGTTATAGCCTGGGCGAGATACGCAGCACTCACGAGCAAAATTTGGTGTTGGCCGACGTTAAGAAAAGCCAACTGTTTGATCTTTGGCAAGCAGCCAAGCAAGCTGGTTTTGCGACACCCAACCTAGGCATGCTCACCGATATGATTTGCTGCCCGGGTGGTGATTTCTGTGCATTGGCCAACGCCAAGTCTTTGCCGGTGGCGGAAGCCTTGCAAGAGAAGTTCGACAACCTAGATTACCTCTACGACCTAGGTGAGATTGACCTTAACATTTCGGGCTGCATGAACGCCTGTGGCCACCATCACATCGGCCACATCGGTATTCTTGGCGTGGATAAAAAAGGGGCCGAGTTTTATCAGGTCTCCCTCGGCGGCCAGTCTGGCACTGGGGCGAGCATAGGTAAGATTTTGGGCCCCTCGTTTGCCCGCGCTGAAATGCCCAACATTATCGGCAAGATACTGGACGTATTTGTTGAGTCACGCATCGAAGGCGAGCGCTTCATCGACACCTATGGTCGCATCGGTCAAACTCCCTTTAAGGAACGTGTTTATGCAAAAGCTAATTAATGATACCGGCGTTCTGGATGACAATTGGACGCTAGTAGAAGATATCGAGAGTGAGTTGCCCAGTGGTAACATCTTAGTGCCCGCCCCTTACTGGCTGGATAATCGCGACGCTCTCAACGCGCGTGGCAATGTGGGCATATGGCTGGCCAGCGATGTGGAGTTGGCGCCTTACCTTAGCCTAATATCGTCGCTGCCGCTGATCGCCATTCACTTCCCTGCTTTCGCCAATGGTCGCGGCTATAGCCTCGCGCGACTGGTTAAAGAACGCAGCGATTTCAGCGGTGAATTGCGAGCCATCGGCGATGTCTTGCTGGATCAACTGTTCTTCATGCGGCGCTGTGGGTTTGATAGCTACCTGTTAAAAGACGGTTTATCGGGGCAGAAGGCTTTAGACTTCTTTAGTACCTTTACTGACCCGTATCAGCTGGCCAATGACTTGCCTGAGCCGTTATTTAGGCGCAAACATACGGCGGCATAAGCCCATTAACCCTAACCACCTCTCTCATGACAGGGTGGCTAGGGTTGAACTCCCCTCCTAAGCGCCATTTACAGCATCGTTTACAACACGAATAATTCATTGCACTACAATTACATCTCTACCCGCTTGTCGCTTTCTGGTAACATCCGCCCAAAATTTACACTAGGTATTTAGCGTGTTTACTCAATTCAATCTCGACCCTCAGCTGATGAAGGCCATCGAGGCGTTAAATTACAGCGCCCCGACCCCAGTGCAGCTGCAAGCCATACCGGCCGCCATGGCGGGCAACGATATAATGGTGTGCGCCGAGACCGGCAGTGGCAAGACGGCGGCATTTGTGCTGCCTATCCTGCATAAACTCATTAACAAGCAAGCGCCCGACAGTGGCACCCGGGTTTTGATACTGGCCCCCACCCGCGAACTGGCGCGCCAGCTGTTTAAACAATGCGAGGCATTGGCCAAATATACCAGTATCGAGGCAGGCCTCATCACCGGTGGCGAATCCTTTAAATTTCAGGCGGCGACCTTCCGCAAGAACCCAGAAATAATTGTGTCCACGCCAGGGCGACTGATAGATCACCTCGGCAGAAAGCCAAACCTGATGAATGATGTTGAGGTGCTGGTACTGGATGAAGCCGATCGCATGCTCGACATGGGCTTTGCCGAAGATGTCGTGGCCATCGCCGAACATTGTGACGCACAGAAGCAGACCATGCTGTTCTCCGCCACCATGAATCAAAAAGGCATTCGCCATGTGATCAAGCAGGTCTTAAATGCGCCCACCAATATCACGGTGGACGCCATTAAGGGCAGCCATGGCAACATTAAACAGCAGGTGATGCTGGCCGATGATGACCAGCACAAGGATCGTTTACTTACCTGGATGCTGGCCAACGAGACTTACCGTCAATGCATTATATTTAGCAACACTAAGGCCAAGACCGACGAGCTTTATCACTTCCTGCGCTACCACAAACATAAGGTAGGGGTTTTACACGGTGACATGACTCAGGACGAACGCAATCACATCATGAGCCGCATGCAACAAGGGCATGTGAGTGTCCTGGTGGCCACCGATGTGGCTTCGCGCGGCCTTGATGTCAAGAATATAGACCTAGTGATCAACTTTGACCTGCCGCGCAGTGGCGATGATTATGTGCACCGCATTGGCCGCACCGGCCGCGCGGGAGAACAAGGTTTGGCGGTCTCCTTGGTCGACCATAGCGAGTGGAACTTAAAAGCCTCCATCGAGCGTTATTTACGCATAGAGCTAGAAGTGCGCAAGGTTAAGGCTTTGCTGGGCAAGTACAAGGGCCCCAAAAAAGTCAAATCCAATGGTAAGCCTGTGGGCAAGAAGAAAAAAGATGTTAAGAAGGCAGCCAGTAAAAAAGCCGCCGCCAAGAAACCCGCAAGCAAGCCACGGCGCGCACCTGCCAAGCCAAGCAGCCCGCACTTTGGCGACGGTACCGCCCCCTTCAAGAAAAAATCGAGCCGCTAGCGCGTAGCCATTGCAGTCTGGGGGCGTCAGTCCCCTTCAGCCTACTGGTCAATAAACGCAAAATTTAAGCGCTGCAATCTGCCTGTCCTACTGCAATAGG